>JAHJTI010000118.1 GCA_018829945.1 Pseudomonadota bacterium
AGTCCGGCCAGGGACCAGCCGCAAGCACCGACTACCAGTCTCTGTATGCCGCCCCTTCCGCCAAAAGCACCTTCGCCCAAACCCTTGCCCAGACCCAGTCGTCCTCTTTCTCCCTGACCACTGCGGAAGGCGATCTGGTCACCCTCTCGAGCCTGAGCCAGAATTACCAATACACCCAGGCAGTCGGCTGGTATTCTCCCACATCCTCAAAAATGAATTACTCCAGCAGCTCCACATCCGCTGAAGCCATGGGAATCTCGGTGCAGGGGGATCTCAATGCGCAGGAGCTTGGAGACATCACCAGACTGGTGAGTGAACTGACCTCCATTGCCTCTGTGTTTTTTTCCGGCGATCAGGAAGGCGCCATGACCAGGGCCATGGCTTTCGGCCAGATGTCCATGGGTTCGGTCACCTCTCTTGCCGCCTCATTCAGCAACCACACCGTATCCCAGACCACGGTCACCAGCCACTCGGCATTGCCGGCGATGGCCGACCTCAAGGATCTCTTCCAGCAGCTTGAGGCTAACTCGACCGATCAGCGTGATTACGCTGAACTGCTTGAAGCGCGCTGGAAGCAAATCCTCAAGGCTCTGGATGAAATGAAAGAAAAAGAGATGGATGGGCTCTTTGCCCGCAGGGAACAGCCGCAGTCCATGCCGGTGGAAGGGGTGAATACCGAATCGCCATCCGTGCCGCCGGTGGAGCGCGTTGCCGGACAGATGCTGGACCGCATGGAAGAGTTCCTTGGCAGCCACCCGAAATTGATCCCCTTTGCCGGGCCTCTGGCCTCGTCCGCCATGGAAAAAGCGGCAAGCCGGGAGGATCAAGCCCGGGCGAGTATTGCCGGGGATTTTTTCGCATTGCAGAACGCTTTCCGCAACCAGTTGGAACAGTGGTTTCTTCCCCCGCAGCCGCAGAAAACGACCGAGCCGCTCACGGAAGCATAATCCATTTCAACCCGTTTCCGGCAAGCCGCCGACATCGTGCCTGATTAGCCTTTCTGCCGTCATCCCGGCTGGAGTTTATCCCCGTATGGGGACCGCGGGATGACCTGTTTTAAAACCCCCCACTGATCACCACATTCACCTGAGCCGGACCCCGCTGCACGGTACGCTGGTATTCCACCGCCGGGTCGCCAAAGGCAATCGCATACCCGAGGGTATGATTTTCCGGTATGCCGAGTTTGCCAGCCACCTCGGGGCAGACACCAAGAGCCATCATGCAGATGCCGTCCCAGACCGTGCCGACCCCATGGGCATGGGCGATAAGCTGGAAGGTGGTGAGGGCGATAAGGCAGTCCTGATCCGGGCAGGGGGCATCTGCCGGGGCGCTGGTGATAAGAAGATGCGGGGCTCCTCGGAAGATGATGTCCTTGCCCTCCTCCTGCCACGCCTTGACGGACCAACCGAGGTACTTTCCGGCCAACCCTTCCGGCAGCTTGTCTTCTTCCTTCAATTTGGCGATTCGGGAGATCAGATAATCGCGCAGCTCGTTCAGCACTGCCCGCTCCCTGACCACGGTAAAGAGCACCGACCGGGCATTGACCCCGGTGGGCGCATGGCAGGAAACCTCCAACAGCTCGTCGATCAACTCCGGGGCCAGATCCTTGTCGCGGTAGCGGCGCACCGCCCTGCGTCCTTTGATCAGGGTGGCGAGACTTGCCGGGTCGGGCATGTTCCCCTGAAGCACAGTGCTCGCGTCGGGATTCTTACCGAGGATCGACACCGCAGCGGTCGGGCAGACGGCAAGGCAGTGCTGACACTGAAAACACCCCTCCTCATTGATCATTTCCGGATAATCTTCCATGGCAATAACACCTGCCGGGCACTCCAGCACACATTCGCCGCACTGGATGCAGCGTTCTTCATCGATATGAAATTGAAGCATGATGGACCCTCCTCTTGTTTTCAGGACATCTTTGCTGCGGCTTTGAAACCGTTGTGAACATAACCATCTCTTAGCGCATTTTACCACGAACAGCCAAGACAAACGCAAGAGGGTGTCCCGAATCGAAAAGTCTTTTGAATAACAATCCGCAGTGGAAGAAAGAAAGGGGGGTATAAAAAATTTTTCTTTCCTGCTACCCTGTACTGGAGGGGAACACCGTACCATTGACCCTCGCCCCCGCATGAAAAAAAATTCCTTTTCTGTTACCCTGTGGGCTTTACGGGGCGACAGGACCCTTCGCTAGAAACTTCGCCCGGGAGGCAACACGTGAAAACTTCAGGATTATATCTCCAGCTTTTCAGTATCCATGGCCTGGTCAGGGGAAAATCGCTGGAGCTTGGCCGCGATGCCGATACGGGCGGCCAGGTGAAATACGTATTGGAACTGGCCCGCTCCCTAGCGGCCCGCCCCGATGTTGCCCAGGTTGACCTCATTACCCGGTTGATTGTCGATAAAACCGTTTCTTCCGATTATTCCCAGCCCATTGAGCCGCTTTCCGACAAGGCGAGGATAGTGCGCATCCAGTGCGGCGGCCGCAAATACATGCGCAAGGAGCTGCTCTGGTCCCATCTCGATGAGATGGTGGACAAAACCCTTAAGTTCATCAAGAGCTCCGGCCGGGTGCCCGATGTTTTCCACGGACACTACGCCGACGGCGGATATGTCGCAGGCGAACTGGCGCGCATCTTCGGTTCCCCCTTTATTTTCACCGGCCACTCCATGGGGGCCCACAAGAAAAAGAAACTGCTCTCCGAGGGATTAACCTCCGAAGACATCAACCGGCGCTACCACATCGATCACCGTATTGTGGTGGAAGAGCGGGTCATCAAGGATGCCGAGCAGATTTTCGTCAGCACCAATCA
>JAHJTI010000119.1 GCA_018829945.1 Pseudomonadota bacterium
AAGGGGTTTTACCGTTCACCCTGAGCCTGTCGAGGGGTATTTACCGTTCACCCTGAGCCTGTCGAAGGGGTTTTACCGTTCGCCCTGAGCCTGTCGAAGGGGTTTTACCGTTCGCCCTGAGCCTGTCGAAGGGTTTTTACCGTTCACTCTGATCCTGTCGAAGGGTTTTTTACCGTTCGCCCTGAGCCTGTCTAAGGGGTTTTACCGTTCGCCCTGAGCCTGTCGAGGGGTATTTACCGTTCGCCCTGAGCCTGTCGAAGGGTTTTAAGGTTCGCAATTATCACAAACGCATTGGATTTCCGCTCATATTGAGCCCTGTCGAAGCATCTGTATTGAAGCAAAGTTGAGCAGTTGCGTGCCCATCGAATTTAAACCGCTTGGCAAGTCCGTTATGCCCCCGGGGGGGAGGCACTCATGCACTTCTGGCGCAACAAAAAACTCACCCAGGCCATCATGGCGCTGGATCTTGTCCTCGTGGGGGCAAGTTTCATCTTCGCCTACTGGGTAAAAAAATATATGGCAACCCCATTCCAGGGGCTTGCCACCCAACCCAACTATTATATCGTCCTTTCGCTGCTTCTCATTGCCAGCTTTTACTCCTTTAAGACCCTTATCCCCTATACCCCCTGCAGCCAAGAACGATTTCTCAAAAAGGCATCCCAGATCCTGCTTGCAAATCTTTCCGCCCTGGCGTTGCTCATCGTTGCCCTGTACATCCTGCATATCCAGAATGTGAGCCGTATTTTCCTTTTGCTTTCCTGCACCCTTGCAACAGCCCTGATAATTGCCAGACATCTGGTCATGCTCCATATGGCCAGCAGATGCACACACATGCAGGATAAAGGCATAAAGATTCTGGTGGTCGGCACCAAAGAGCGGGCCAAGGAAACGATCAAATCCATCTACGATAACCACGACAACCTCTATAAGGTTGTCGGGTGCCTGGATCTCAACGGAGAAAAAATCGGAAAACGCGTATACCAGGATGTTCTGGTGATCGGCGAGGTGAACGACTTCAAGCACATCCTGCTCAACCAGGTTATTGACGAGGTGATTTTCGCCATACCCCTTCGAAGAATCCCGAATGCCTCGGAGCAGATTTCCTTTGCCGAAAAACTGGGGGTTGAAATACGCATTATTCCTGACTGGCAGCTCCAGAAAATCATGTTCCGGCCGGAAACAGCCAGCATCTCATTTGAAGATTTCATGGGGATGCCCACCCTCTGCCTTTCCTCAACCCCCAAGAAGGATCTCGACATCATGGTCAAGGGGGTTATGGATTTCACTCTCTCGCTGGCCGGGCTCATCGTTCTTTCCCCGATTTTACTCCTGATAAGCCTTGCGATAAAGATAGGCTCGGATGGGCCTGTCTTTTTCAAGCAGATACGATGTGGAATCAATGGCAGGCATTTTGAGGTCTACAAGTTCAGCACCATGGTTGAAGATGCCGAATTGCTCAAGTCCCAGCTCAGTTCAGCCAATGAAATGGACGGACCGGTGTTCAAAATCAAAGATGATCCCCGCGTCACCACCGTAGGAAAATTCCTGCGCAAGACCAGCCTTGATGAATTGCCGCAACTCTTCAACGTATTAAAAGGCGAAATGAGCCTGGTCGGCCCCCGCCCTCCCCTGCCCGAAGAGGTGGAAGCATATCTCCCCCACCAACGCCGCCGCCTCTCCATGAAACCGGGCATTACCTGCATCTGGCAGGTCAGCGGCCGCAATCGCATCGGCTTTGAGCAGTGGATGAAACTTGATCTGAAATATATAGACAACTGGTCCCTCTGGCTTGACTGTAAACTGCTTGCTCTAACAGTGCGGGCTGTGGTCAAGGGCACAGGGCACTGATTTTTATTTACGAGAGCATTCGAGCACAAGAGAACAAATAGCAAATCTTCACGCAAACAGTTTGCGTGAAGATTTGCTTGGCTGATTTCTCCCCCCATCAATCTGAGAGTGTAAAAAAAAGCAGCAGAGTGCTGGCCAGCACTCTGATTTCTGTATTGCATGTTCACCGGTAATAAGAGGATACTGAGACAGATTCTTGTTTGCATTGAATATCTGTCCATCAACAAGTTCGCGAAATTGAAAGAGTGTGAAAACTGTTGAGTACCCCTAGTTACTCATAATATTCATAATAATACTGAACAGCTAAACATATGACAATCTCACCTGATGTAATACGGCATATCGCTACCGTAACCCGCCCTCGTCGTGAAACATTAAACGGACATAGAAGTGTCAATCTCTGGTTTACCGGACTCTCCGGTTCCGGCAAGTCAACCCTTGCCCATGCCATTGAAGAGCAACTGCATCAGCAAGGCAAAAGAACGTATGTCTTTGATGGCGATAACGTCAGACACGGACTGTGCGGGGATCTAGGGTTCAGTCTGCCCGAGCGTCGGGAAAACCTGCGGAGAATTGCGGAAATGACCAACCTTTTCCTTGATGCAGGGGTGATCTCCCTCACCGCGTTTATTTCGCCCATGGCTGCAGACCGGGCCCGGATCAGAGAAATTATCGGCCCAGATGATTTTATTGAAGTCTACTGCAACTGTTCCCTGGAAATCTGTGAACAACGTGATGTCAAAGGGCTGTATAAAAGGGCGCGCGAAGGGACGATAAAAAATTACACCGGAATTTCCTCACCCTATGAACCACCTGTCAATCCGGACATTGAACTTCGTACCGACACGCAGCCCCTGATGGAATGCGTGACTATTGTTATGGATGCACTCCGGACCAGGGGGGTCATTTTTGAATAAGCGAGAGAAAAATTCAAAAAAGAAATACATGGTCTGCGGTGAAGTATGGGGCAGCAAACGGGCATGTGAACCCTTCGCCCCGAGGACCAAACGATACGGGGTTGCTTCTTTTAACAAGTCCGGCAAGGCCATTGACCTTGAGAAAAAACCCGCCCAACCCAAGTCAAATTATGCGGTAACCGGCCTCTACTTTTATGATAACGATGTCATTGCCATTGCCAAAGCCATTAAACCCTCGGTCAGGGGCGAGCTTGAGATTACCGATATCAATAAAGCCTATCTCGACCGTGGAGATTTACGGGTGGAAGTCCTCGGCCGAGGCACGGCCTGGCTGGATATCGGCACCCATGCCTCCCTGCTTGATGCAGCAAATTTTGTCCGGGTTATCGAACAGCGCCAGGGCCTGAAAGTTGCCTGCCCAGAAGAAATTGCCTTCCGGATGGGCTACATCGACACCAACCAGCTCCAAAGCCTGGCCGAACCCCTGTTGAAAAACGGCTACGGCACCTACCTGCAATCTTTATGTATCCAAGAGGATCGCTTTGCAAATTAAAGAGACTCCAATTTCAGGACTGTTAGTCATCGAACCAAAGGTCTTTGGTGATGATCGCGGCTACTTTCTGGAAATATTTTCCAAAAATCGTTATCAGGACGCAGGCATCCCGGCCAATTTCGTCCAAGACAATCTTTCGTTCTCCCAAAAAGGCGTCCTCCGTGGTCTCCATTTTCAAAGCCACACCCCCCAAGGCAAACTGGTTCATATCCTGCAAGGTGAGGTCTTTGATGTTGCCGTTGATATTCGGCAAGGTTCTCCTACTTTTGGCCAATGGCATGGGGTTCTTCTTTCAGACATAAACAAAAGGCAGTTCTGGGTGCCTGAGGGATTCGCCCACGGCTTCTGCGTGCTAAGCGATACAGCCCTTTTTGCGTACAAGTGTACAAATTATTATGATCCGGTCCATGAGCAGTCCATCCGTTGGGATGATCCAACCATAGGTATCGATTGGCCGATATACAAACCACAGCTTTCCGCAAAAGATCAAGCAGCTCCTTTGCGACAAGAGATTGATACCAATATGCTCTTCAACCTGGAGTCAGCATAAATGGCCCACGATCCTCAAAACATATTGGTTACCGGCGGAGCCGGATTTATCGGCAGTAATTTTGTCCACTATTGGCTAAAACGATATCCTACCGAAAGGGTTGTCGTGCTGGATGCCCTCACCTATGCCGGCAACCGAGAAAATCTCACCTCGATCGAGTACAATCCCCAGTTCAGCTTTGCCCATGGTGATATTCTGCACACCAAACTGATTGAAAAGCTTCTGCACGGAGAGCAGATCGACACCATTGTCCACTTTGCCGCTGAATCCCATGTGGATCGCTCCATCCCTGGCCCTGACACCTTCCTCAAGACCAATGAAGAACTACAAAGAACTAATAACCAACAACTGGCTTCTCGTTTGCTTGTAAAAATGAAGCATGGTTCCTCCGGAATCCCAAAACAGTTTCTCACATCAACGGACTAACCCCTGATGATTCAGCGCATCAAAACCACGGTAAGAGAGTTACGCGCTGATACACACATGCGTGAAGTAGGCCGTGGCACACTGGTTGCCTTCACCCTTAAAGTTGGAGGATCAGGACTGGCTTTTGCTTTTAATGTTGCCGTAGCGAGATTACTTGGCACCCAGGGCGCTGGTATTTATTTCCTCGCGTTATCTATTACCACCATCAGCTCGGTTGTCGGGCAGGTTGGACTCGATAGTGCGCTACTACGATTTGTTGCGATTCGCGCCACCCACGAGGCTTGGGCCGGGGTCAAAGGCGTTTACAAGCTCGGAATGCGTATAGCTGTTGTGGCGTCAGGCACTATTACGGTCATTGTATTCCTTGCATCGCCTTGGATTGCGACCACCATTTTCAAAAAGCCTGACTTATCCGAGACGCTACGTTGGATGAGCCTTTCTATTCTTCCATTTTCTTTGCTAAATATTCATGCTGAAAGTCTAAAAGGGTTGAGGCTCATACGTGATGCAATGATCGTGCAGAGTATTGGTGTGCCTTTCGTTGGGTTGTTGTTAATTATGCCCTCGGCTCACGCTGCTGGAGTGTTAGGCGTTGGGATTGCCTATGTAGTTAGTGTACTGCTTGTTGCCGTATTGGCAGGATGGATATGGAGGAGAGCTGTTTCAAAACATAATATTGTGGCGGCCCTGTTTCCATTTAAAGATATCTGGGCTAGTTGTCGACCACTTTGGGGAGTATCCATACTAAACGGGGCTGTACTCCCATGGATGCCATTTTTCTTGTTAGGAATATGGTCAACAAGCGAGGAAGTGGGGATTTTTGGTGCAGCATTACGAGTTTCCATGCTAGTCAGCTTTTTCCTCTTCGCTGTTAACAGCGTAGTTGCTCAAAAGTTTGCCAGTCTGTATTCAAAAGGCGAAATTGAGGTATTGGGCCGACTGAGCAGAAATTCCGCATTGATGCTGACAGTGCTTGCCTCTCCAGCACTACTGGTCATGATATTCAAGGGCGAGTGGATCATGGGCCTATATGGCAAAGCCTTTGCAGCAGGAAGTACTGTCTTGGGGATCCTTGCATTTGGTCAGTTGGTGAATGCGATCTGCGGCCCCGTTGGCTTCCTGCTAACCATGTGTGGTCATGAGCGGAAGCTTCAAAATACTACAGTAGTCTCTTTGGTACTTCAATTATCTTTATGTGTGGCATTAATACCCAAGTTTGGCATGGTGGGCGCAGCTATCGCAATGGCCGGAGGCGTTATTTCTAACAATTTTATTGCTATATTTTATGTGCGCCAATTGATCGGTATTGCCTACCCCCTAAAATTTAGAGAGAATGGTGCTTAAAGTGAAATGGCTGTTTTGCTGGGTAAGGGAGAAGTCTAGTTTATATTTTCATACTCTGGTTGCATTTATGTTGTATTGGCCACACATCAACGCCAAGGGAAAAGTACTGTTCGAGCGTGGATTTAAAGCAAAGCAGCTTTTATTTAGAACTGATCTCCTGAAAATTTATTTTTTGGGCAATAACGTGATGGGTGAATTCACCATCATTCAAGGATCAGGCCGCATTATTTTTGGGAGAAATTCTTATTGCGGCGCATATTGTGTGTTTGGCGTAAACAAGGAAATTCTGATTGGTAGCCACGTCATGATAGCTCAAGCAGTTTCCATTCGTGATACGGACCATGCCTTTGAGGATGCAAATCTTCCGATGACACAACAATCCATCATCACGAGCTCCGTGGTGGTTGAAGATGATGTCTGGATAGGGCATGGGGCGACCATTCTTAAAGGGGTTCATGTTGGCAAAGGTGCCATTATTGCCGCTGGGGCAGTAGTTACTAGGGATGTCGCCCCCTATAGCATTGTTGGGGGCGTTCCGGCCAAACTGATACGAAACAGAGGGTGAAAATGGAAAATAAAATTCACTTGGACTTCCTGGCTTTGGGCACACAAAAAGCAGGAACCACTTCGTTACATGATTGGTTAGCCCAACATGACGACATTCGGCTTCCCAGTATCAAAGAAACACATTTCTTCAGCCATGAGGATCGTTTTCAATATGGTATGGACTGGTATCTTAAACAGTTTCCATCAAAACCTGCTGCGTTTACGATAACAGGTGAAATTGATCCAGAATATTTATTTATAGAAGGTGCAGCAGAAAAAATAAAAAATTTGACTGACGTAAATAAATTTATCGTAGTTCTGAGGCACCCGATTCAGCGGGCATATTCTCACTATCTTATGACGGCAAGAAGAGGCCTAGAGGAACTGCCTTTCGATCAGGCTATTATGATCGAAAAGGAGCGCTTGTCAAATGATGCTAATCACCTCGCCATAGACCATCAAACGTACATATCGCGAAGTATGTATAGCGAACAAATCGGAAAATATTTAACGCTATTCCCAGACGGCAAATTTCTTTTTATTAAATTCGATGATTTGATTGATAAGGTGGAGAGTGATTCGCTTTACAAGCGGATTTGCGATTTTATCGGCACAAAATACGATGTAAACTTGGTTGATAGGTCAGCATCAAGCAACCAGGCTTCTACCCCTCGTTTGTCATTATTAAGAAATATAATTTACCGGAAGGGCGAAAGATCTTTGTTCCGGAAAATCGTTGGATCTATCATCCATGATGATGCAAAACTCAAGATCTCCATGTTTATTGACAAGTTAAATCAAAGAAAGATGCATAAGTCTGAAATCAAACAGCTCGCTGATTACAATCTGGATCGCAAAATCGTTACTGAAATATTAATAGACATAGATAAGACAGAGCACATTACAGGATTGTCTTTACAAAACTGGAAAGAATCCCTTGTAGAATATTTAACTGAACGAGGCCAAACGCATAACTATGAAGCGAAGATTCCTTACTATTAGCAGGTGGCTGTAAAGATGTTTGGAAATCCACTTCGAGAGTCTACCCTCTCACGCATCTTCGTGC
This sequence comes from Pseudomonadota bacterium, assembly GCA_018829945.1. Taxonomy (GTDB): domain Bacteria; phylum Desulfobacterota; class Desulfobulbia; order Desulfobulbales; family Desulfurivibrionaceae; genus Thiovibrio. The sequence continues at coordinate 7,251 of JAHJTI010000119.1, forward strand.
TGTGCGCTGTCATAGTTGCGCAGAAATTTTTACCCACTGAATTTTCCTCTCCTCTCTTTGTGCTGCTTGGCTTGCTGATAATGGCATTTGGCAGAATTCAACGTAGTAATTTTAAATTAGTCTGGCCATTGCTAGGCGTATTGACTATTGGGCTCATAGGTGTATTTGATCACGAGTCGCTCCATATTATTCGCGATATTTCTTTCGCTTTAACGCCAGTCGCCCTAATCTTCATTGGTAGCTGGATAGCAAGCAGCAGAGATATGTGGCCACTTATTCTGAAGATTATGGTGTTTTTAGGATTTGCTTTTGCGTTGATCCATTTAAGTGTATTTGTGCAAGATCCCGAGTTATTAAGCTATAAAGCCGTAGATGTGCGTCGCATTGCAGGCACCACTGGTGATTTAGTGGCTTTGGCTTTTCTTTTAGGACTATTCCAAAAGCGTTTTGGAATAAAGGATTTATTCCCCAAGCAGATCCCCCACTTTATTATCATGCTGGTACTGTTCGCTTCATTCGTGCTTTCCTATTCGCGTACGGAGCTGGCAGTTGCAATCATCTTATCATTCGCGTTGTGGGGCCTAGTGTCAAAAATAAAAATACGCATGGTACTTGCTATCTCTATGTTAATTGCATGTTTCTTCGCGATCGCCATGACAACTCCCACCGATGATATTAAAACTTTTCGCGGCAAACTTGTAAGGAGTGTCACAGAAATCACGATCTCTGACTACCAAGGAATGTCAGACATACATCATAACTGGAGAGGCTACGAGACATATAGGGCATTAGCCTCGTTTTCATCTGTAAATGTTCTGCAGCAGATATTTGGCCAGGGATTCGGCGCAGTTACGGATTTGGGCCTGTACATGAACTTAGGTGGTGAAGATTTTCGCTATATTCCGATTTTTCACAACGGGTATGCATACATCCTAGTTAAGACCGGCCTGCTTGGCTTGGCTTGTTATGCATTCTTTTATATAAACGTAATTAGAATTACTTTGTGCAATACTAACTCGTTAATTAATGAACAAAAATTCTTGGCGCGTCTGTTGCTGGGGTGCGTTTTAAGCTTAATCTTTACCATGTCCGTGGTTGGCGGAATGGCGCAAATGCACAACTCAGAATTTGTCTTACTTCTTGGATATCTAGTTCGGCAGATAGGACAATCTCAGGCGGATGAAAACCAAATTGGAGTTGTGAGGATTTCACGATGAGCGAGGACTTACCATCGGAGATTCTACTCTCGATTCTGATAGTGAATTTTAATGGAAAAGATTTTTTGGGGCCATGTCTTGATTCTATTCGCAAACATGTCACTGTCCCATACGAAATAATTGTGGTGGATAATGCTTCAGGTGATGGAAGCGTAGACTACCTTAGGCAAAATTATTTAACAGTGCGAGTTGTTGCAAGCCACGTAAATTTAGGATTTACGGGTGGAAATAACCTTGCGGCCAAAGAAGCAAGAGGGCGTTATTTATTGTTGATGAACAGTGATACAATTATCTGCTCGAAAGTCGATCCTTTGGTTGATCTTATGGAATCAAAGACAGAAATTGGAGTTTTGGGTTGCTGTCTTATTTATGGCGATGGGAGACAACAGGAATCGGTGGGATATATACCGACTGCACTGAGTTTGGTGTTTTCATGGACACCCCTTGCACGACTTTTTCCTCAGTCTGCCAAGTTCAGGAGCACGGTTCGTGCTGATTCAGCACTTTATGGGCAAACATATAGCGAAGTGGAATGGGTTTCAGGTGCCTTTCTGCTAACGCGTACAGACTTATGGCGCCGCATGGACGGACTCGACGAGCATTACTTTATGTATATGGAAGACACGGATTATTGCCGTCGTGTCCGTGATGCGGGCAATAAAGTTGCATACAGTGCAGCATGCAAAGTTATTCATTTTGAAGGTGCTGGCAGATCCTGGATAGGTGAGCAGGCGGTCCTCAATTCGACAAATTCCTATTTAGTATACGTGAGAAAATTTCATGGAATAGTAGCTGTTCTTGTCCTGCGAATGCTGCTTTCGCAAGTATTTATTGCCCGAAGCTTAGCTCATTTTATGACATATATATTAGGTATGGATTCAAATGGCTATGAAAAGTCTAATGCTTATCGTCGTGCCGCTTTGAGATTGTTGCTTGGAGGTCCGCATGAAAAGAATCGGCATTGATTTTCATGTGGCAGATGGCAAGTACCAAGGATCCCGTTCCCATGTGATCGAACTGTTCGCACGGGTCATTGAATTATCCCCCGATTTGGAATTTTTTCTGTTTCTGGATGACACAGATTCGCTGCGTAATTTGTCCGCGTCTTTTCGTCTAAAAAACGTGCACCTGGTGTGCATGTCGAGCGCTAATCCCATGAAACGACTGTTTTGGCAGTTGCCGGCCTTGGCGAAGCGATATGAACTTGATATTCTTCACTGTCAGTATATTCTTCCACCGATGCTTTCCTGTGCCGGTATGGTGACCATTCATGACGTGCTGTTCGAATCCCATCCGGAGTATTTCGAACGAATGTTTCGGTTGCGTTCCCGAATACTCATGCGGTATTCGGCGTGCCGGGCAGCACATGTATTTACAGTCAGCGATTTTTCCAAGTCAGAAATTGCCGGTTTCTTCGGTCTGAATGCAGCTTGTATCAGTGTCATTTACAATGCAGCCGACCCCGATCGTTTTTTCCCTGGCGACGCAGGACAGAGCATAGTTGCGCGGAGAGGGTTGCTACCGGGCAGGTATTTGCTGACTGTAGGGCGTATTGAACCACGCAAGAACCATAGCCGGTTGCTGGAGGCTTATGCCGCGTTAGGCTCAGATACGCCGCCGCTTGTAATCGTCGGACAGATCGATTCGCGGCGAGTGAATATCCAGAAGATGATCGATAATCTCTCGCTCTCGGATCGCGTTGTCCTCATTGATGATGCAGATGATTCAGAGCTTCCAGCTTTGATGAGGCATGCCAGTATGTTCATCTATCCGGCCATCGCCGAAGGATTTGGGATGCCCCCCCTGGAGGCCATGTCATGCGGCGTGCCAGTGATTACGTCGAATTTGACTTCGCTGCCAGAGGTGGTGGGTAATGCGGGGGTTCTTGTTAACCCTCTGGATACAACTGCGCTTACCAGAGCGATATCCGTAATATTGCATGATGCTCCGTTACGGTCCAGGCTGAGACAAGCTGGCATAGAGCGATCGCAGAAGTTTAGTTGGTTAGAATCGGCGAAGTTGGTGCGTGAACGCTACTTGGCATATCTGAAAGGACAGCAATGAATATTTGGCACCGTTTTATTCACCCAATCACCTACCATTTCCGCCGAAAAAGGGGGCGTTTCCTGCTCACCCGATTTTTGAATATACGTAACTATAAGATCTGCGACTTGGGAGGCTCACGCCATTTCTGGGAAAAGCTCAACCTTGACATACCGCCGGAGCAAATTACCATATTCAACGTCAGCCATGGAGAAACATCAAGCATCGTAGGCGGTGCGGAGGATTCCATTCGTGTTGTTCTCTACGACGGGAAGCACATTCCTGTTGAAGGCGGCGCATTCGATCTGCTCGTCTGTAATTCTGTCATGGAGCATGTTTTGCCCGAGCAGAGGGTAGCGCTTGTTAGCGAGATGCGCCGTGTCGCCAAACGTGTGTTCTGCCAGACACCAGCCTATGAGTTTCCTGTCGAACCTCATTTTGTCTTCCCTTTCATTCACTGGCTACCCCGATGGCTTGGCTTTCATCTGGCGAAAATCACTCCGTGGCGGCTATTGTCCCGCCCCAGTACGGCAAACCTGCGCAGCTACTGGTGGGATACGCAATTGCTGACAGGCCGAGAGGTTCGCGCGCTTTTCCCGAATGCTGAAATTCTGACAGAGCGGGTGCTGGGCTTGACCAAATCTTACTATATTATTGAGCAGTCACAAAATGACGATTAAGAGAATCCGAATTTTGGGGACGCGGGGTATTCCGGCGGCTCATGGTGGCTTTGAAACCTTTGCTGAACATTTTGCCGTCTACCTTCAACAAAAAGGCTGGCAGGTCACTGTCTATTGCCAGGAAGAGGGCAAGGGAGATATCTTTGAAGACGATTGGAACGGCATCCATCGCATTCACATCCCTGTTATCCAGGGAGGGGCCAAGGGAACGGTTGTTTTTGACTGGAAATCCACCCGGCATGCCGCCAAACGAAAAATCCCCGTTCTGACCTTGGGTTACAATACGGCCATTTTCTACGCCCTTTATCGCTTGAAGGGTATCAAAAACGTTATCAATATGGATGGGGTTGAATGGCGGCGCGACAAGTGGAACTTAATTGAAAGAACCTGGCTCTATATCAACGAAAAACTCGGGGCATGGCTTGGAGATCACCTTGTCGCCGATCATCCAGAAATAAAAAAGCATCTGTCCAATTTTGTTTCGCCTGACAAGATAACAGTTATCCCTTACAGCGCAGATATCCTTGAAACTGCGGACATAGACAAACTAACCGCATTCAACCTTGAAAAAAACAAATATGCTCTAATTGTTGCCCGACCTGAACAAGAAAATTCAATTCTCGAAATCGTGAAAGCATATTCCCTCAAGAAACGAGGCATGCCTCTCGTCATCCTCGGAAACTACTCACCTGAATCAAACCCGTATCACAAAAAAGTTATTGATGCTGCCTGCGGGGAAGTTAAGTTTATTGGGGCAATATATGACAAAACAATAGTACAGAGTTTACGTTTTTTTGCCCGACTATATTTCCATGGGCATACTGTAGGCGGAACCAATCCATCGCTAGTCGAGGCACTCGGTGCCGGAACGCCTGTGCTCGCCCACGACAACAAATTTAATCGATGGGTGGCTGGGCCAAAATCCTTGTTTTTTAAAACCGAAGAAGATTGCGCTGAACTGCTTGAAAAAGTCATAGCAAGCGACGAACTTGTGAATGAGCTGCGAATACACAGCCGAACCCAAATCCGTAACAATTTCACCTGGGGTAAAATCCATTCTGCCTATGAAGAACTTCTTTTACGCTTCCAATAGACAATTCCGTTGTTACAAAAGAATTGTTTGGTCATCACACATTACACATAATAATTCGAGTAGATCGCTACGCTCATCATGGGTAGAGCAGGAGACTTATTCACCGACGACGTCCAGGACTCCCCTGCGACAACTGCGGGGTCAGGCTTGTAATACTTAAACTGGGGACAAATTGCCTTGCTTAGGTGGAACTTAACCCGGTGCTGGACAGATTGGCCACGAATGAACAAAGGTTTTTAATACGTGGATTGGAGGTATTGGGATTACTAATTGAGGGTAAAAAGTAATAACAAGCAGTTGTTTCCGCCTTATGAATGCTGTACATTGTAATGCAAATGCAACGCGAGGAGGTCTCCTAATGAAAACTGCTACCATTCCATCAATCCGGGTCGATCCCGAGCTACGGCAAGCAGCCGAGAATGTTTTACAGAAAGGCGAGAGCTTAACCAGCTTCGTGGTGCAATCCCTGCAGGCCAATATTGAGTGCCGACGCTTGCAACGAGAGTTCATCGACCGTGGCTTGGCATCCCGGGAAAAAGCCCGGCAAACCGGTGAATACTTTATGGCCGAGGATGTTTTGCGAGAACTGGATGACATGTTGGCCAATGCTGAAATCAAATGAGCTATCAAGTCCGCTTCACCAAGGCGGCCAAAGAGGATTTGCAACGGCTATACGGCTTTCTATTGGCGCATGATCTGCAGGCAGCGCGTCGCGCTCGCAAGGCAATAGGCAAGGGTATGGAGTTTTTAGGTGATTTCCCTTTTAGCTGCCGTAAAGTAATGCCGGATAATTCGTTTTTGCGGGAGATGGTAATCTCCTTCGGTGCAAGCGGCTACGTCGCCTTATTCGAGATTGAGGACAAAGAGACTGTCACCATCCTGGCGATTCGGCACCAACGTGAAGAGGATTACCATTAGATAAAGCAGGAGCAATAAGTGGACCGGGCCGTGGCCCGGATTGACCTGCGGACATGTGTAGTTGCCCCCCATTTGAATCGAACATCCTAGTATGTTAAATAACGACTAGGGGTACGACTATGTCAAAGACTAGCAGCTTCAACGAGTTTGAAAAAGTTGAGGCACTTGCGTCTTCGGGATCATGCCGCCTTTCCGGCAAGGTCGTCGGTCAGGCACATGGGTCTTTGATGTGACAAAGTTCGTAACTTGTGCTTCTTCCTTTTCCGGGACATTGTTGAAGAATCTGCTTTTCGACAAGATCGCTTAAGTCACGACTGGCTGTTACTTTGCTGCACTTGGTCATCCCCGCATATTTTCGGGTTGTCATGCCTCCTGCA
>JAHJTI010000120.1 GCA_018829945.1 Pseudomonadota bacterium
ATCGATCCGCGCAACGTCCTTGTGTTTCTCAAGTATTACTTTTTTTGCCATAACCACTCACCTCGCACAGGTTCAAAACTACTGAAATTGCCATGCCCAACAGTTTTATTGGCAACACGGCCCCCCCTGCGCCAAACATCAATTGTTTCCACACGTACTACTAATAAGAACGAAGAAACAACGGGATTCCAGAATGAAGTTTCCATCTATATCCAATTGAACGTCTTTTTGCAAGTCGAAGAAAATAGCTCTTAATGTATCCGTAACCAGCTCTATAAAATAATACAAAAAAAAGGACCTGCATCCGTATATATACCTAGAAATATCCTTTACCACAACCCCATTCTTCCAAACACCCATGATTCGGCAAGATATTGCTGCTCCCTTCTCTTTCCGCGCAAGAGCTGTTATATACAATCTCTTGCAAGCATTTCCATGCAACCAGGCAGAAATCCCTTGGGAGTGCCAACAATACCTTCCCTGTCGGAGCGTTGTCCCCTCTCCGACTTCCTGACAACAAGGCCGGACCATGAAAAGCACTGCAGACAAATTTATCGCACTCATTGAGATCATCAGCCGTCTTCGCGCACCCGACGGGTGCCCCTGGGACAAAAAACAAACCCCTCAGACCTTCAAGCAGTATCTCATCGAGGAAACCCACGAACTCATCGAGGCCATCAATGACGATACCCCCGGCCATATCTGCGAAGAACTTGGCGACCTCCTTTTCCAGGTTGTTTTCCTCAACAACCTGTACCAGGAAAAAAACCTTTTCACCCTGGATGATGTCATAGACGCTATTTCCGAGAAAATGATTCGCCGCCACCCCCATGTGTTTGCCAGTGAATCCATTGACTCGGAGCAGGAACTCCGCCAACAGTGGCAGGCGATAAAAAACCGGGAAAATGAGCAAAAAGGACAGCCCCGCCATCCACTTGACTCCATACCCAAAAGCCTCCCGGCCCTGCGCAGGGCGCAACGCGTCGCAGACCGGGTTGCCCGGGAAGGCTTCGATTGGCCTGATCTTTCCGGCGCCGTCGGCAAACTTGCGGAAGAATTCCAGGAGCTGCAGGATGCTTTTGCCCATGGATCTCGCGAACATATCAGAGAAGAGTTGGGGGATCTCCTTTTTGCCGTATCAGTTGTGGCGAGAAAGGCGGATATCGACGGAGAAGACGCACTGCATGAAGCAACACGCAAGTTTTCGTCACGTTTTCTGGAACTTGAAAAAATTATGGCTGAGCAAGGAAAGCAACTTGCAGAGCTTGATACCGAGACCCTCCTGGCGACCTGGCAACAGGCCAAAACCAAACCACCATCATCTCCAGAAAATAATTGACAAACAGACGGTTAGTTGCTATCAATCGCGATTGTTTTTTTACTATTTTTTTCCACATACCTCTTTGCTCTTCGCATGTAACGCAAAAAGCAAGGGCCAAACGACCACAAGGAGGAATCAATGCGCAGGTACGAGACAATAGTTATTGTCAAACCGGGGGCTGGAGATGCCGAATTCACTTCGGTTTCCGAGAAAGTAACCGGAACAATCGAAGGTTTTGGCGGACTCATCGTGAGCAACGACAGATGGGGCCTGAAGAAATTGGCTTACCCCATAAAGAAAGAAGCCCAGGGCGACTTTCTGTATGTTGAGTATGCCGGACTGCCCGATGGCGTCAAGGAAATGGAACGTCTTCTCCGGATTGACGACCGTGTCCTGAAGTTCATGACGATAAAAACCCAGGATGTCTTCACTCCGGATGCCCCTAAAGCGGAAGAGCCTGAAACCGTTACAGCAGAAGCAGAAGAAGCCTCTGAATAGTTTTCTCGCCCCTCGCGAAGAAACTTTATATATATCGAACCAGAAAAGAGGAAAAAACATGGTTATCAAGAAAAAGAAGATATTTAACCGTCGGAAGGTCTGTCGTTTTTGCACGGACAAGAGCCTGATGATTGATTATAAGGATGTCAAGACCCTTCGTAATTTTGTGACGGAGCGAGGCAAGATCATACCTCGTCGTATCTATGGCAACTGCGCTCATCACCAGAGACAGCTTACCGAGGCAATCAAACGCGCACGCCAGATTGCCCTGTTGCCGTATGCCGGCCAAACGCAGGTCTAGAACAGGAAGCAATCGGGAATCGTGTTTTCAGGCTCAGGAGCTATCAGACAGACAGAGACAATCAGTGCTGTTGCCATCACAGCGCTCGTTTTCACGGTGCCGGCAGTTTTTGCCGGCCTTGAGTGGCTCCACTGCCTGATGCCTCTTCCGGCCTATTATTTCCTGTGTGTTTACGGGAAAAAACAAGGATCGATCATTATCGCCTGGGCCCTTGGCATTGCAGGCGGCATGACTTTCTGGACCGGATCCGTGCCAAGCCTGTTTTTTTCACTGGCCCTGCTGCCCGTTGGCTACATTCTTGCCGGTGCAGACAGGAATAATGAGTCGGTGCAACTGGCCGGGATAAAAAGTATTGCCTATCTCGTCCTTGTCTGGCTCATGACAGCGGGCTTGATCGGCATGGCAACCCAAAGCAATCCCTATCTCGACCTGCGTCACAGTCTGGACACAGGGCTTGAAGCGACCTTTGCCATGTACCGGGATTCAGGACGTTTCCCGGCTGAAGACCTTGAACACATCAAGACCTTCATCGTGCAGCTCAGAGAACAGGTGGCAAGGCTTTTCCCTGCCTTGCTGCTCATCTCGGTCATCTGCACTGTCTGGCTGAACACCGTTGTCGGCCATTGGTTGTTGAAGAGAAAGGACCCCTCCCGGACAAACCGGGAAGATTTTAAAAGCTGGCGGCTGCCTGAATTGCTGGTGTGGCCTGCGATAATAGCAGGTGTCGCACTTCTTATTCCCCATGAAACGCTCAACGACTTGGGCTTGAATGGTGGGTTGGTGCTCCTGGTTCTTTATTTCTCCCAGGGGTTGGCTGTTGTATCGAGCATGATGCAAAAATGGTCGTTGCCGACGGCGATCAGGGTGATAACATATATCCTCCTGTTCTTGCAGGTTTACGGCATTGCCTTTGTCGCCGTACTCGGCCTGGTTGATGTCTGGGCCGATTTCAGAAAGCAGCGACTTGAAAACGATGTGGATGACACCTCGGTGTCTTAAAAAAACACAATGAAACTGGAGTTGTTCAATCAACTTCATTTTTCAGAAATAATGAATCCCGGCTAGACCGTGGTTCAACCGGAGGTACAACATGGAACTCATTTTAAAAGAAACCATTGACACACTTGGCGAGGAAGGCGATGTTGTTAAGGTAAAGGACGGCTATGGCCGCAATTTCCTGATCCCTCGTCGCCTGGCTGTGCCTGCCAACAAGGCTAACCTTACCGTTCTGGAAAAGGAAAAAGCCGCGATTGTGGCGAGAAAGAAGAAACAGCGCGAAGAGGCGGAAGCTTTGGCCAAGAAAGTGGCAGGCGCCACGGTGGTCATCGAGCACCGCTCAGGAGAGGACAACAAACTCTACGGCTCCGTCACCTCCGCTGATATTGCTGAGAAGCTCGCCGCACTGGGCATTGAGCTCGACAAGAAGAGGATCATTCTTGACGAGCCCATCAAGACTCTGGGCGTCACCATGGTGCCGGTGAAGATCGGCTACCAGATCTCCGCGGAAATCACTGTGGAAATCGTTCCCCTGGCCGCTGAATAATTTCAGTCGTTCAGTAAAGGCAAAGCTGTACTTTGCCGTGTGCCTCGCAAAGTACAGCTTTGCCTTGGCCTTGGAATAACGCAGGATAAACGAATGGGGGCAGACTTCTGCCCCCCTCAATTACAGCCAACGATACTCCATGGAATCCGGACCAGGCCTTTCCTCCAGCACCCACCGTCTCCCCCCGCAAAATCTTGAGGCGGAACAATGCGTTCTCGGCTCAGTTATGTTGCAACAGGGCACCATGCCCAGAGCAGCGGAACTTCTGACCGAAGAAGACTTTTACCGCGACGCACATAGATACATTTTTTCCGCCATGATCACCCTGTTTGACCGTGGTGAGCCCCTCGACATCATCACCGTTTCCAACCTGCTGAAAGACAACAATCGGCTTGACGCGATTGGCGGTCCAACCTACCTCGCCACCCTCACCGACATCGTTCCGGTTACCGCCAATATTGCCTATTACGCCAAAATAGTGCGGGAAAAAGCCATCCTTCGCAGACTGATCCAGACGGGCACCGAGATCGCCGGACGTTGCTATGAGGAACAGGACGACATCGATGGTCTCCTTGATGACGTAGAGCAGACCGTCTTTGAGATTTCCCGGGCCAAGAGCGGCCAGTCCTACCACCCGCTCAAGACCGTCATCTCAAGCACTTTCAAATACATCGAACAGCTCTACGAA
>JAHJTI010000121.1 GCA_018829945.1 Pseudomonadota bacterium
ATTATGAGGGCGTTTACAAAGCTCCGGGAAATGTTGTCAACACACGACGATCTTAAGAAAAAAATCGAGGCAATGGAAAAAAAGTATGACCAGCAGTTTCAAGTCGTCTTTGAAGCGATAAAACAACTCCTTGAAACAGAGGCAAAACCCAGGGAAAGGATCGGTTTTACCGTAAAAGAAAAGCAGAAGGCCTACGCCAAATCGAAAGCTTCGACAGCAGCGGACGATTGAATAAGGGCCGGCCGAATGTGGGAGCCGGGGGGATTTCAACTATTTCTCCCTTTGGCAAAGGGAGGTAAGGAGGGATTTTAAAATTCCCTCTTAAATAAATGGGCAAGGGGGATTTGTGGTAGCCGCAGGCATAGGAAAACCGAAAAATATTTTAGAGTTTGACCGGATCTGTCAAAACGGTGCGATAAAAAGAATGAAAAAAAGTTGAGACTAAAAAACAGCCAATTTTTTATATTATGAAAGAATCTTACTATCGATATTGGGGCAAAGCCGGAGAAGATGGCCGTTATCATCTTTTGCCTTATCATTGTCTGGATGTGGCGGCGGTGGGAGATGTTCTTCTCAGCCGAAATGCTCTATGGATTAAGAAATTTATCGAGATTACCGACCTTGACGAAAAGACCAGCCTTTATTGGATACTCACATTCCTTGGTCTGCATGACATTGGTAAGTTTTCCGTGACGTTTCAGGGCTTGCGTAAGGATTTGATTTCAAAGCTTCAAGGCAAAGGAACATCCAAGCAATATACTGTCCGGCACGACAGCCTTGGACATCTCCTGTGGAAAGATGAAGTCTGGCGCTCAAGTATTCTTCCTGAGATGGAGGGTGAAAAAGAATATTGGCAGGAGATACTGAACATTCTTTCCAAGGCATTCAGCGGTCATCACGGGAAGCCCCCCAGTTTACAAGGGAGAAACGATATACGATTGCGGCTGCAAAACTTCTTTGAAGAAAACGACAAAGCGGCTGCACTATCTTTTTTCAATGACCTGAAAACCCTGTTCATTCAGCAGTATCCACCAGCATTGAATATGATCTCCCCGCTTGATTTGTATGATCGCATTAAGCAAGCTTCATGGTTCTTGGCCGGTTTTGTTGTGCTGTGTGACTGGGTCGGCTCGAAGGTTGAATGGTTTCGATTTAAAGAGACGCCTATTCCTCTTGATGAATACTGGGAAAAGTGTGCCCTTCCTCAAGCTGAAGAGGCTGTTCGCAAAGCCGGTGTTGGTCACGTTTGGCAAGTGAGTGAAGGAGTCTCCTTCAACGGGGTTTTTACTGCAATTAATACTCCGACACCACTACAGCGCTTTGTTGCAGAATGCCCGGTCACGAACTCGCCCCAGCTATTCATCCTTGAGGACATTACCGGCTCCGGCAAAACCGAAGCAGCACTTTACCTTTCACGCCGTCTCATGGCTCAGGGCGCTGGCAGCGGTATCTTTATCGCCTTACCGACTATGGCAACATCTAATGCAATGTTTGATCGCCTGGCAATAAAGCCTTCTCCAACTGAATCTCCGGTTTATCAGCGGCTTTTCGATGCAAATGCCGAGCCGTCTATTGTGCTTGCTCACAGCGCAAGACATCTTTCAGAAGCGTTTATGAACTCAATATTTGACTCCTCTCAACATCAGGTGGAATATGAGGAAAAGGAAGAAACGGCCACGGCTCAATGCGCTGTATGGTTGGCGGACAATCGCAAGAAGGCACTACTTGCTGATGTTGGGGTTGGAACGCTCGATCAAGCTCTGTTGGCGATTCTCCCGTCGCGTTTCCAATCATTACGCTTATTTGGTATCGCCGGACATATCCTTATTATTGATGAGGTGCATGCTTACGACCCATACATGAATATGCTTTTGCAGAATCTGCTAACCTTTCACTCAACTTTAGGCGGAAGTGCGATACTTCTTTCTGCAACCCTTCCGCAACATACACGGCAGGGAATGCTCGACAGTTTTGCAAAGGGGCTTCAGATTGATTCTCCGCAGGCTACCAAAAAAGACATCTATCCCCTTGCCACACAGATGAGCCGGTCATCTTTTAACGAAGAACCTATTGAGGCTGCCCAACTGCGGAAAACATCCGTAGTCGTCAACATTGAACCGGACGCTCGTGAAGTCGAACGTCTGGTTGTTGAGGCTTCGCAAAACGGGAAATGTGTGTGCTGGATACGAAATACTGTTTATGACGCGCTTGCAGCTTACCAGACTTTAAGAACTGCTTTGCCTGCTGACAAATTGATACTTTTTCATGCCCGTTTTGCTATGGGTGACCGGCTGGCTGTTGAAAAAATAGTCACCGATACCTTTGGTAAAAAGAGCGGAGAATCCGAGCGAAAAAGCAAGGTTCTTATTGCCACTCAGGTAGTGGAGCAGTCCCTTGATCTGGACTTTGATCTGCTTGTATCCGATCTGGCCCCTATGGACTTGTTAATCCAAAGAGCCGGTCGGCTTCACCGCCATGTACGAGATGAACAAGGCGACCCTTTACCTGCCGATTCAGGGCCGGACCAGCGTGAAGCAGCTTGCTTTGTTATTCATTCCCCTGAGCCACAGGGGCAAGCTGAAGGGGACTGGTACAAAAAAGCATTTCCTAAAGCAGCATATGTTTATCCAAGTCACGGTTGCCTATGGCTGACCGCGCATCTACTGGTTGAAAAAAGAGCGTTGAAAATGCCCGATGATGCTCGTGAATTTATCGAGGCTGCCTTTGATGAAAAGGCTAATAATTTAATTCCGCCGCTATTGCGCCAGCGCGATCTTGATGCGGCTGGGAAATGGCAGGCTGACAAATCACTGGCCCATATCAATATGCTGAAGCTTGAAGAGGGGTATGCAGCAACCCCAAATCAATGGCTTGAAGACATGCGTACTCCGACACGGTTAGGCGAAATGGAAACCGCTGTGCGTCTTGCTTGTTGGGATGGGACAAAACTAACTCCGTGGTATCAGAAAAGTGATTTCCCGTGGGATATGAGTCAGGTAAATATTCGGAGTAATTCGGTATTTGCAGAAACAGAGTTCAGAGAACCTGCGTTGAAAGAGGCGGTTGAGAAACTCAAATTGACATTGCCGGATAAAGGCAAATGGAGTGTTTCGGTGCCGATGACGCAATATGATGATGAGACTTGGCGAGGTGAAGCGCTAAACAAGAAAGGTGAAACGGTTACTGTGACGTATTGTCGAACGAGAGGTGTGACAGTTATAAGCAAGGAGGCATACGAAAATGAAGTTCAATCTGATTGATGAGAAGTGGATTCCGGTAAAGCGAAAGGATGGAACGTCGAACAGGATTAGACCGTGGGAGGTGACAGAAGACTTTGAAAATAATCCGGTTGTTACACTTAACGCGCCCCGGCCTGACTTCAACGGCGCACTGATACAGTTTCTGATCGGGCTGGTTCAGACAACCTTTGCGCCTGCCAAAAGGATCGAGTGGAAGCAGAAGTTGAAAACGGCCCCGTCTACAGATCAACTGAAGACGGCGTTTATGACGGTTCATGATGCCTTTGAGCTTGGCGGTGATGGGCCGAGATTTATGCAGGATTTCGATAATATTGATCAAAAGCCTAAGCCGATTGACTGGCTTCTCATTGGAGCAGCCACGGAAAATACTATTAGAGAAAACCGAGACCTTTTTATAAAACGAGAAGCTGTTACCGGTATGTGTCCAGCATGTTGCGTTACAACACTCTTTACCATGCAGACAAACGCACCTATGGGCGGACCTGGCTTCCGCACCTCTCTTCGTGGTGGTGGTCCGCTAACAACACTTATCATTGGTGACAAGGTTTTCGATACCCTGTGGCATTCAATTTGGTTCAACGTGCTTGAATCAAAAAAGTTTCTGAGCATGTGCAGTTCGGCACGAAGTTCAGATTCAAATAAGTTCCCGTGGTTAGCTGTCACAAAAGCCAGTGTCACCGAACAGGATATGCATCCTTTTCAGTATTTCTGGGCTATGCCGAGGCGCATTAAACTGGACATTAAGAATCTGGAAACCGGAATTTGTAATATCTGCACGCAGCAAAGCAACTTCTTAATTACCTCATACAGAGAAGTTAACAAAGGTGCCGAGTATAAAGCACCGATGAAGCATCCATTATCACCGTTCAATGGTAATACTCAAAAATCTGTTCTGACTCAACCCGGCGGAGTGAGTTACCGACATTGGCTCGGATTTGTCGTAAATGACAATGAAGGAAAAAGAGAACCAGCCAGAATTGTACACGAGTTCATTAATGAACGCCAACAAAGCGACTGGCAACTCCGATGCTGGGCGTTTGGGTATGATACAGAAAACATGAAAGCTCGATGCTGGTACGATGCAAAAATGCCATTAATAACAGTTAGTGATGAGTTAATAGCAAAGTATGAGGACACTATAGCAAGCTTAATCAAAGCATCCATTATCATATGCGGTAACATCAAAATTGCCATAAAACGTGTACTGCATGGAATACCCGAATATGACTCCATAACCAGACAGATAAAATGGAAATATAAAGACATCAAGAGGCTTCATGCGGATGAGGAAAAAGCGCGGATCAGAATATTGAATTCAACATCTGACGTGTCGTTATTTATGGCTGTTGAAGCATTTTTTTGGCAAAAGACTGAACAGCGCTTTTATTCGACACTGAATAACATCATGCGTGCCGCCAAAAATGACGAACCACATCTGATTTTCCTTGAAGGGTGGCATCATGCTCTTTGCAGTGAAGCCCTCCAACAATTTGATGCTCACATGCTAAATGGTCCAATTGAGGATGTTGACATAAAGAAAGTGTCGCTTGCTCGAAAAGAACTTAATGATTTCAATAAAGGCACATTTGTTAGGACATTGCTGGGATTATAACAAACATTTGATAGAACGGAGGACTCATGAATGAACATTATCTGAAGTTCAAAAAGGATTCACCGGAAGTGCGGAAATTGAGTGAGTGGTGGGATGAACTGGAGAAGAAATATCGCGGTGAAAGGGCTGTGCTCCGACGATGCGGCACTCTTACCGAGGTGGTCTTTTCTCCGGCGTATCATCGTTTGCGAAGGGCACTGATGAATATCGGCAGGGTAGATGATAACTTGTTATCACTCGTAGCCGTCCTCTCAGCTCGCGTCAAGACTAATGATAGTGCAGCCAGCATTGCAAAGCAAATGGCAACTGGCAAGGCAGACGGTTCAGCCAGAGTGAGCGGCCTCCGCTTCAGGCGATTGCTCAAAATGAAGGAACAAGACGAGATTTTTACTGGCATGGGGCGCATTATTGCGCTTCTCGGGGGAACTGTCAACTTGCAGAGTTTGGCACGGAGCCTGTATCTCTGGAATGACAAGTATGCGGAAATCCGTAAAGAGTGGGCACTTAAATACTACTCAGAGGCCCCTAATGAGAAATGAAACCAATAACAAAGAAGTCTTAAAGGAGAATAAATCAATGAGCACATTCATTCAACTGCATCTTTTAACATCGTATCCGCCATCTAACTTAAACCGTGATGATCTTGGTCGTCCAAAGACCGCCGTGATGGGCGGCAAAACTCGCCTGCGGGTATCGTCTCAGAGCCTGAAACGTGCGTGGAGGACTTCTGAACTCTTTAAGAACTCGTTAGATGGACATATCGGAACGCGCACAAGAAGACTCGGCAAGGAAATAATTATTTCTGAATTGCCCAAGGACAATCAAATGAGCGAGGTCTGGGCTAATGACATTCTTGCCGTATATGGTGAGCCAGACAACGAGCAAGGGATGCTCAAACAACTTGTGTTTGTGTCACCTGCGGAAGAAATGGTTTTGAAGGATTTTCTGAAAGAAGTGAAAGCTGTTTTATCTGACAAAACAGCTGGTGGGGAAGCAGTTCAGGAGATACTATCCCTTCAGGTCAAAAGAAATGAAAAAACCAAGGCAGAGGACAAAAAGAAGATAACCAATCAGATTGTCGGCAAATTAAGGGGATTGCTCCTTATAGCCAAAATCACGTCAGCTTTTGACATTGCAATGTTCGGGAGAATGCTGGCAAGTTCGCCTGTACATAACATCGAAGCCGCAGTGCAGGTTGCCCATGCTATCACCGTTCACGAGGTGGCTGTTGAAGACGACTATTTCACTGCTGTAGATGACCTTAATCGTGGCAAAGAGGACATGGGGGCAGGACATATCGGTGAAACCGAGTTTGCTGCCGGCGTTTTTTATCTGTACGCCTGCATTAACCGTGATCTGTTAGTGGAGAATCTGGGCGGTGACAAAGCTCTTGCCGACAAAGCATTAGTGACTCTGGTTGAAGCAGCGGCCAAAATTGCGCCAAGTGGTAAACAGAATAGCTTTGCTTCACGCGCTCGCACCTCGTACATGCTGGCAGAAAAAGGAAGCGATCAACCGCGCTCGCTTTCTGTGGCATTTCTAAAATCGGTGAAAGGAGAAGATATTCTCAGCTCGGCTATAATTGAACTGGAAAAGCGTCGTGACAATTTCGACAAAGTCTACGGCCCCTGTTACGATGACTTTATGAAATTGAACGCTGAAACCGGCGAGGGCAGTCTTAATGAGATTTTATCTTTTGTGAGGGGGTGACGTATGGCAGATTTTTTAATGTTTCAACTCTATGGCCCAATGGCGGCATGGGGTGATATTGCTGTTGGCGAATACCGCCCCAGCTTCGCCCATCCATCAAAGTCGGCAATCATCGGCCTCTTGGCGGCGGCTATTGGTATCAGTCGTGATGAAGATGAACATCAAAGAGCACTTTCCGATGCTTGCTTGTTTGCTGTTCGCGTTGACGTTATGGGCACACTCTTACGGGACTACCATACGGCACAAGTTCCATCGGAGAAGAAGGGGGTAACACGCTACACACGTTATTCAGAACTTGCAGTCGAAGGCCTGAATACCATACTTTCCAGCAGGGATTATCGTTGCGATGCCGCCTACACCGTAGCTATATCTTTCCGTGATAGATGTGAAGACTCATTAAGAATACTTGCAGAAAGACTGAATGTGCAGGAGTTTACACTTTCAGTTCTGGCAGAAAAACTAAGCAAGCCGGTATTCATACTCTATCTTGGGCGTAAGTCCTGCCCGCTGGCGCTACCGCTTAAACCGGAATTGATTAAAGACAAAAAGAATTGCAAAGAGGCTTTAGAGAGCTTCAGCTTTTCTGCTGATGAATTGACCGGAATAGTGCAATCTGCACAGGTTGGTATTTACTGGGAGGACGGGATAGAGAGTGGTTACGAGCGGGAACATGTTATTACTCGTCGTGATGTGTCTCTTAGCCGTAAGCGGTGGCAATTTGCCGAACGCCAAGAGAATTACGCCGGTATACGAAAGGAGGGCTAACTATGTATTTCAGCCTTATTCGACTGCGGCGGGATGTATCTCCAAAAGAGGCTGCGGGTCTTCTCAGGGGGGATGGGTACAGTCTGCATAAATTGGTATGGAATCTGTTCAGCGACAGCCCCGACCGCAAGCGGGATTTCCTGTATCGTTATGAATCTGTAAACGGCTGGCCGGCTTTTTATACTGTATCAGCACGCGAACCGGCTGATTCAGGCGGTTTATGGGAAGTCACACCCAAAATCTATGAGCCCAGGCTTTCAAAAGGCGAACGGCTTGCCTTCAAGCTTAGGGTCAACCCTATACAGCATGACAAGAAAGAGCGGACCGAGTCCGAAATAGAAGTCTGGCGCGCCAGCCGCAAGGAGCGCGGCCTTAAAGAGAAACTACCTACAAAAAAGCGAATACGTCATGATGTGGTGATGGAGGCAAAGACTAAGTTGAATTTTAAAGATATGCCACATGACAAGCGTCCGCATGTTGCAGAACTTATTCAAGAAGCTGGTTTTGCTTGGTTCAAGGGGTATGAGAACGAGAAAGGCTTTTTTGTGAATGACACAGATGTGAGGGTAGATGGCTATAATCAGCAAAAGTTCTTCAAAGGCAAAGGAACAAAACCGATCACCTTCAACACCCTCGATTTTAATGGAATCTTTACTGTCACCGATCCTGATACGTTTATAGAAGAGAGTTTGTACAAAGGCATCGGCCCCGCCAAGGCCTTCGGCTGCGGGCTGATGCTGGTGCGGCGGATTTAAGAAAATGAGGACGAAATTATATATCAAGGAAGGCACAATGATAAGGGGATTATGATGGAAACGAAAATTGCTGTTTTTCGAGGAAAAGGCATCCTAAAGACCCTATTAAAGGCTAAAAAATATACAACAATCGAGGTTATGAACCATGGCTAACCTGCCCGATCAGCCCAAACTAATTCCGCCTCACGGTGGATATCAAACCCTGCAATCCTATCAGATGGCGGAAATTGTGCACGATGCTACGGTGGTATTTTGTAACCGCTTTATTGACCGGCGATCACGCACCCATGACCAGATGGTGCAGGCAGCAAGAAGCGGCAAACAGAACATAGCTGAAGGGTGCATGGCTTCGGGGACTTCCAAGAAAATGGAGCTCAAATTAATCGGAGTGGCGCGGGCGAGCCTGGAAGAACTTTTGGTGGATTTTAAGGATTTTTTAAGGCAGCACAATCTGCCGCTCTGGAGTAAGGATTACTCTAAAGCACAGGAAGTCAGGGCGCTGTGCTACAGGAAGAATAGGTCTTATATGACCTATAAATCATATATAGAGGCTTCGCCTCAGGAAATTGCGGCAAGCACCATGATTTGTCTGATCCATCAGGCAAACTATCTGCTTGATAAGCAGCTTCGAGCCTTGGAAAAAGGGTTTCTGGAAGAAGGCGGTTTCACCGAAAGGCTGTATCGTACCCGCTCTCAGATGCGCGATAGGAAAACAAAGAAAAATTTGGGGTAAAGATGGAACCTATTCTTCCACCCTTAAAACCCATCCCCATCAAGGATCGTCTTTCCGTCCTGTTTGTTGAAAAAGGACACCTTGATGTTCTGGATGGAGCTTTTGTGCTGATTGATAAAACGGGCGTGAGAACTCACATTCCTGTGGGCGGTGTAGCTTGCCTTATGTTGGAGCCGGGTACCCGCGTTTCGCATGCTGCTGCCGTGCTTGCCTCCCGTGTCGGTTGCCTGCTGGTATGGGTGGGTGAAGCTGGTGTGCGGCTGTATTCCGCCGGCCAGCCGGGCGGAGCACGGGCGGGCCGCCTATTATACCAGGCAAAATTGGCCTTGGATGATGATGCCAGGCTTAAAGTCGTTCGCAAAATGTATGCGATGCGATTCAAGGAAGAAGCCCCTGCAAAACGCAGCGTTCAGCAGTTGAGAGGCATCGAAGGTGCTCGTGTCCGCAAGATGTATGAACTGCTTGCGCGACAGTATCGGGTGACATGGAAGAGGCGAAACTACGATCATACGGAATGGGGTAGCGGCGATGTGCCCAATCGTTGCTTGTCTTCTGCCACTGCCTGTCTATACGGTATCTGCGAAGCTGCAATATTAGCAGCCGGATATGCTCCGGCCATAGGTTTCATCCATACCGGCAAGCCCCAATCCTTCGTGTACGATATCGCCGATATTTTTAAGTTTGAAACCGTAGTGCCG
Source organism: Pseudomonadota bacterium (assembly GCA_018829945.1). Taxonomy (GTDB): domain Bacteria; phylum Desulfobacterota; class Desulfobulbia; order Desulfobulbales; family Desulfurivibrionaceae; genus Thiovibrio. The sequence continues at coordinate 9,534 of JAHJTI010000121.1, forward strand.
GTAGCTTTTCGAATTGCCTCTAGAAATCCGGGTCAACCGGAGCGCGAAGTGCGTCTTGCCTGCCGGGATGTATTTCGCCAATCAAGGCTGCTACATCGGATTATTCCTGCCATTGAGGAAATTCTGACGGCGGGTGAAATTCCCATGCCCAAGGTGCATGAGGAAGCTGTAGAGATTGCAATTCCCAACAAGGAGGGTCTGGGCGATGCTGGTCATCGTGGTTGAAAACGCTCCTCCGCGTCTGCGAGGTAGGCTGGCGGTGTGGCTGTTGGAAATTCGAGCGGGTGTATATGTCGGCAAGGTTTCGCGGCGTATTCGTGAAATGATTTGGGAGCAGGTTCAAGCGGGCATAGGCGAAGGTAACGCGCTCGTATCATGGAGCACCAATACGGAAGCTGGGTTTGATTTTGAAACATTTGGCACTAACCGCCGCATTCCTTGTGAAATGGATGGAGTAAAATTGGTTTCGTTTCTTCCAGAAGAAAAATCTTCTGAACCTTTAGAGGCAGAGGATCAAATGGTGTGATTTTGTTGGTAACCATTTCCGCTCTTTGAAAATTGAATATAGACAAAGGGTTACAATTAGTATGTTCCCCGCACACGCGGGGATGAACCGCGAATTGCAATAAACAGTACGTGATGGGCGATATGTTCCCCGCACACGCGGGGATGAACCGCCCATAGCCCTTGAGCAAACCGTGTATGGAGAATGTTCCCCGCACACGCGGGGATGAA
>JAHJTI010000122.1 GCA_018829945.1 Pseudomonadota bacterium
TCCGTCACCATCCGCGAAACAAACAGCAATTTCGGATTCAACTTCCCTTGGTGGGACCGCATCTTCGGCACATATCGGGCACAACCTGTTATGGGGCATGAAAAAATGACCATAGGACTCGCACAGTTTCGTGAACCCAAAAAGAACAACTTGCTCCACATGCTGCTTATGCCTTTTACCGATAAAGCAGGGTCCTACTCCATAGATGGGCATGGAGCCGACCCTGAGAGGATTGTACGGCGATAGCGAGAGAAAAGTCCTTATGTATGCAGACAACTCGAAACTTGAATTTCCTTGATTGTTTGACACACAAGAAAAGGACTGTTTATTTAATTCCTCGCCTTCGATGAGTATTACAGTAAAAATTCCGAACAAGAGGCTACACAAGGATCTCCTGCATTGACGCGCTGTCAACCTGTGAGTTCAGACGTTCTCGCCCAATAGCGTGAATGAGGGGCTGCCCTGTGAGGCGACCCCTATGCCGAATATGATTGATAACGATAATGAGAGAGGAGAAGCTATCTTGGATTACAAAAAGTTGGATGTATTCAGCCTTGAAGACCATGTCGCGATTGTAACCGGAGCTGGTGCTGGAATTGGGAGAGGTATTGCTGAGTTGTTTGCCCAAACAGGAGCTAATGTTGTTGTGAGCGACCTCAAAAAGCAAAATGCCGATCAGGTAGCTCAAGGGATAATGGATGCCGGAGGCAAAGCTATCGCAGTCGCCTGTGATGTGACCAATAATGAGGACCTGGAGAGCTTGGTAAAAACGGCGATCGACGCCTTCGGAAAAATCACATTACTTGTAAACAATGCGGGGGGAGGTGGGCCGAAACCTTTTGACATGCCTATGGATACTTTTGTCTGGGCATACAAGCTAAATGTGTTCTCGGTATTTCGGCTTTGCCAACTGTGTGCGCCTCACATGGAAACCGCGGGAGGCGGAGCCATTCTGAATATCTCGTCCATGTCGGCGGAAAACAAGAATATGAATATGGCCGCCTACGGTTCATCGAAGGCCGCGCTTAGCCATCTGACGCGAAATATCGCCTTTGACTTGGGGCCTAAAAAAATTCGCGTCAACGCGATCGCCCCAGGGGCCATCAAGACCGATGCGTTGGCAAGTGTCTTAACCCTTGATATCGAGAACGCCATGCTTAAGCATACTCCGCTGTCCCGTCTTGGAGAAGTTAATGATATCGCTTATGGCGCGCTTTACCTTTGTTCCCCTGCCGCAAGCTGGGTAAGTGGGCAGGTGCTGACCGTAAGCGGAGGTGGTGTTCAGGAACTCGACTAGATCAAAAGGCGAAGAAGCAACCAAGAAAAAAAACGGCTCGTGACAGCTAAACTTGGGGGCACTCTGACGTTCGCTTGAAATGACCATAATTCTCCTGAATCAGGAATGGGAATCTTACATGTCGCATTTGGCTCGTAATTCACTGGTCGTGTTGATTGGTGTACTGGCTTTGCTTGCCAACTTGGGGAACACATTGGTGCAGGCAAGCAACCAATTGGACGCCGAGGAGTCCGATCCCAAGAAGTTAGATTGGATGATGGGGTTCCCGCCGCCGCCGGACAAGCTGATTATGCAACCGGAGTCAGACTTCTTCAGCTTTCCGAAGTTGCGATGGACCGTATGCCACATTCAGGAGCTGATGCCCACAAAGCTAGTGAGCAGAGGCATCGGCACACCGGTCCCGCTGGAGTATGCCATCGATGATGGTATTGACGCCGTGACCTTTACGCCCATGGATGGCGGAAAAGCGATGACATGGAAAGAATCCCTCTCCGCGAATTATACCGACGGCATTCTCATCCTTCACAAGGGCCGAGTCGTTTATGAGAAATACTTTGGCTGTCTCGACGAAATGGGCAAACACGCCGCCATGTCGATGACCAAGTCCATTACGGGACTCCTGGCCGAGATGCTGGTGGTTGAGGGACAACTCGATGATACAGTCACGGTTTCCTCAATCATCCCGGAACTCAAGGACAGCGCATTTGGCAGCGCGACGGTCCGCCAAGTCATGGACATGACCACTGCCCTTGACTACAGCGAGGACTACTCCAACCCAAAAGCGGACATCTGGGCGTATTCAAAGGCAGCGAGCCCATTACCGAAACCAAGGGGTTATGAAGGCCCAAACGGCTATTTTGAGTATCTGCAATCCGTCAAGCAGGAAGGCGTCCACGGTGAGGCTTTCGGTTACAGGACAATCAATACGGACGCACTTGGTTGGATTATATCGAAAGTTACAGGCAAAAATCTTGCGCACCTGCTGTCGAATCGTATCTGGAGCAGAATGGGCGCGGAGCAGGATGGATATATGACCGTGGACGCCAAGGGTACACCCTTTGCGGGCGGCGGACTCAGTGCAGGCATGCGAGACTTGGGACGTATTGGGCTTCTAATGCTTAATGACGGCAAGATCAATGGGCAACGCTTGTTCCCGAAAGAGGTTATGGAGAACATCCGAGCTGGTGGCGATAAGAAAGCCTTTGCTCAGGCGGGCTATAAAACGCTCAAAGGCGGTAGTTACCATAGTATGTGGTGGGTTTTACATAATAAGCATGGCGCTTTTGCTGCACGTGGTGTTCATGGGCAAACCATCTATATAGACCCAACCGCCGAGATGGTCATCGTGCGCTTCGCGTCTTTTCCCACGGCTAAGAACGCGCAGATTGATCCAACCTCGTTGCCTGCCTATCAATCCGTGGCCAAGTACTTGATGAAAGAGTGAAGGGCACATAAAAATGTGCGATCAATGGGCTTTACCGGGCGGCGATTCCGCTCAGCTGCATTGCCGCCATTGAGCTTGGTCATTACAAATGACGAGATATTTTACATCTGCAAATTGGATTGGCACGCATGCGAAGCGTGGTATCGGCTTATATTATATTTTTGCGATAGAAGATCGTCTAGCTCGGACTGTGACAAACGTGTCAAGCCGTAGGCCCAAAGACCGAAGAATCTAATGCAAAGGAGGATATAAACGATGTCTGATAAAAATTCAATTAGAGCGTTGTACTATGTGGCCCAAGCTATTGTGGCAGCGGCAGAGGGAATGAATTCTTGGAAGGTTATAGGTGACCTGTTGGTCAATGCGGAGGGAGAGGCGTGTCCGCACACACCTTTTTGCAGAAACGTCCGAGATTTCATTAACGACCACACAGGCAGCCTGGCGGTTAATCCGACTCGCATAGCAGAACGGATCAGAGACCCATGGCTGAACGGAACCCAGGGTCCGAGCAAAACCTTTATCCATGCAGGGTATTGGCTTGGCCACGCGGGCGGCTACGCTTCGCTTTCAATTCATGGGGCAAATCACGCACCAGAAGTAAGGAAAGGCCTGCGACAGGCAGAGAACGACTTCCGTGCGATCCATCAAGATGCGCTTGCCAATGACACGGGAAATCTGTCTAAACTCGCAGACGCTAACCAGCCAAATTTTGGCCACCTTAAAGATAGCATCTATAATCTGGTCATGCGTATCCAGTAAGTAATAGAGGGATTTTATTTATCTTGTAGAAAAAACAGGGACAGTTTCGTAGGTCGGGTAGAGGAACGAAACCCGACATTTAAACTATACCGACAACAGTCTATAGGGATATTAGCCAGTCCCGCATATTACATGTTCGGCAACAACCAAAACAAAGGAGAGGTGCGTGAATCATTTGCTTAGAATTTTAACCGCCTGTTCGCACATCCGCATGGTTGGCCTTATCGCGAAAAACAAGCTTGCAAGTAAAGCGCCGGCAATCTTTTGTTCCGTCGTGGCACTCGGAATGGCTACCGTTACGCAAGCCAGCACGAAATGCCTAGAGGTGGAGGTAATTAAGCCAGAACGCATGTATTCCGGCACCACTGCCTTCATCGACAACAGCGGCTCCTCCTCCAAGATCATCGAATGCGATGCCCAGGGAAATACGGTCTGGGAATACGAAATCCCGGCCAAGATTCAGCCGGACATAGGATTCACCAATGACCTGGAGTGGCTGCCGGGCCAGGATCATTTCCTCTTCACGAGCAGGGGGCGAGGTATTTTCGAAGTTGATCGAAGCAAAACCATTGTTTGGTCCTACGCCACGAGCAAGGTGAGTCACGATGCCGACCGCTTGCCCAATGGCAATACACTTTTTGCATGGGGAGGCGATAGCGACAGCGACGCGCAATTCACGGAAATAACACCGCAGGGGAACGTCGTCTGGCAGTGGTTTGGAAAACAGCATCTTTCCGGAGAGAAGCGCTACGATCTTTTCCCCGGGAGGAAGGAGCCCTATTCCTATACCCATGCAAACGCAGTTATCCGTCTCCCTTCCGGGAATACCCTGATAAGCCTGCGCAACTTCCACATGGTGCTGGAACTCGCCCCGGACGGGAACATTGCGTGGAAACTGGGGGGACTTGAGCGCGTGCATGATCCCTATTTGCTTCCCAACGACAACATGTTCGTCTCCTTGCTTATCAAACCGTTTTATCATCCGGTTCGGGAGGTCACGCGTAGCGGGGAGATCGTGTGGGAATATTTCCAGCCCGATTTGATGGCTGTCACCACCATTGCCGTTTTGCCTAATGGCAACATTCTTCTCGCCGGGCAAAACAAGATCGTCGAGGTGACGCGCGACAAAGAAGTTGTCTGGCGCGCAATTCTGCCTGGCGTAAACCCACAATTTGAATACCAGCAAAAGCACTTCTACAAGGTGGTCAGAATCCCCACGCAGAGATAACATGCTCTGCCGAACAATGTGCTGCAGGGACGTTAGGTCCTACAGTGGAGGAATGTAGCATGAGACTAAGGTCAGGAGCGCTTTTTCTTGTCACGCTTGCGGCACTCGCCATGCTTCTTGGCAGTAGCTTGCTTGCATTCGACGCGCAGGCACAATCTCAGGGTGATTGGATCGACGTCCACTTTCATCTCATCGCCGACAAGGGGAATCTTGAGAGCTTTGATGAGGCCGCAGGCACGGCACTACAGATAATGGACACTGAACGGATTCGGACGATCATTGTTATGTCGCCACCGCGTCCACGCGAGAACTTCGATATAGAAAGCCTCGCCGGCCTCGTAAAGAAGTACGGCCCACGTATCGTGATGTTCGGCGGCGGCGGGTCGCTGAATCCCATGTTACAGAAGGCGGGGAAATCGCCTGAAGTGCCTGAGGGAGTTCGGCGTCGCTTTGAAGAAACGGCCCACCGCATCATCGCGAGCGGGGCCAAGGGTTTCGGCGAAATCACCGCGCATCACGTGTCGTTGTCACCAAGCCACGGTTACGAATCGGTGCCTGCCGATCATCCTCTTCTTCTGCTTCTTGCAGATATTGCGGCACAGCACGATGTGCCGATCGATCTTCATTTCGATCCAGTGCCCGCCGATGTCGAGAAACCCTCCAACCTATCGTCTCCGCAAAACCCCGCGGTGCTGAAGGCGAATCTCGGGGGCTTCGAGCGCCTGCTCGCGCACAATCGCAAGGCGAAGATCCTGTGGGCGCACGCTGGGGCAGACCCAGTAGGCTATTTCACGCCTGGGTTGGTTCGGGAGTTGCTTGGCCGGCATTCCAATCTCGCGCTCAGCATTCGGCCTACCGCTCCCTTCCCCGGGTCGATGGTGCATCCAGAGGGCGCAATCAACGACGATTGGATTGCGGTGCTGCGCGACTTTCCCGACCGGTTCGTCATCGGCAGCGACAGTTTTGTTGTTGCCAAGGCATACACCGGCGCGGAAGCCCCCCGCATATTTGAGCAGCGCTCCGAGATGCAGCGACGCGGCATCCGTCAGCTACTGTCCCACCTGCCTGCGGATTTGGCACGCCGTATCGGCTATGAAAACGCCGAACGGCTCTACCGGCTTAACGACTGATGCGCGTTCAATGTTCGGAGGCGGTGTCACTGGTTCTGCACTAACTTTTATCTACCTACTGCGGTCGGGCCGGATGCATCGTGCCGCTATTAAAGTTCGTTGCCTCCCGCCGCAGAGAACGACGTTATCGCATAAATAACCTCTTGCCGACAGCATCATATTCGCATAAAATAAAGCATCAAATAAAATGCGCACAGGAGGTTCCCCATGCCCATCAGCATAACTGAAGATATTCGGTCAATCACCGACCTTAAGCGAAACACGAATGCAGTTCTTGATCAAATCCACAAAACAAAACGCCCTGTTGTATTAACTGTCAACGGCAAAGCAGAAGCTGTACTTGTTGACGCAAAGGAATACGAAAAAATTACAAGTGCATTCAGCTTACTCAAGTTACTAGCCCCAGCCGAAGAGGACATAAAAGAAGGTCGCTATACCGAGGCAAAAGATTTCTTCGAGGATTTCAAGCGTGCCAAAGAAATTTAAAATCCACCTCACCCGAAATTCCCAAAACGACCTCGAACATATCTTTTTCTACATTGCATCCGACAGTATAAGTAATGCCAAGAAATTCATACTTGAACTGGAGCAGAAAATCTACAGCCTGGACACATCACCAGAGCGCTGCCCATACATTCCAGAAAATATATTTTTTGGCACCAACTATAGACATTTAATTCATAAAAAGTATCGAGCCATTTACAAAATATCCAATAATTGCATATACATCCTGAGGATTGTTCACGGGTCTAAGTTGCTCGAACTATAAAAAATGCGCAAAACAAAAAAGAGAATATGAGTACGGTCGTTAAAAAATGAAAGCTGTTCTTTTATTGCCTTCCTCAAGCAAGTTATGCCGCCCACTTTTTCAAAATCAAGAAAAACCCATTTCATGAACCCCTCTGACGCAATGCCTCGTATTCGGCAGGGGTGTCCATATCGAGGAAGATCCCTTCATCATCCACCGGAATCCGCAGCACCCGTGCCGGATCTTTCCTGACAATATCCCTCAGGATAACGGAAGGAGTCAGTTCGCCAAGAATCGTGCGCGGAAAAAGGGTGGGATGGCCTTGGCGGCCGTTGCAGGTGGGAATGACAATCGACTGCGGCGTGATCAGATGGGCAACGCAAAGGGCCTGCATGGTGGCTGCTGTCACCAGCGGGTGATCGACCAAGTGGATCAGCACTCCGCTGCAATCCGGCGGCAGCAAAGCCAGCCCGGCGCGGACCGATCCGGCCATGTCTCCCTCCGGATCGCGGTTCCAGGCAATGGTAACGGGAAAGGGGGCAATGGACTCCTGCACCGCTTCGCCCCCTGGGCCGAGCACGACCACGAGGGGGCGCGCCGCCGTGGCGAGCAGGGTATGGAGGCAGTGATGGATAACCGGCTTGTCAGCCAGCGGCAGCAATTGCTTGCTTGTGCCCATGCGCCTTGAGAGGCCTGCGGCAAGCAACAGCGCTGCGATGCGTGTCTGTGTCTGCATTGGTTCTGCGAACCTGAATCATCTGGGCCACCACACTGACCGCAATTTCCTCCGGCGTTTCCGCACCGATATCGAGCCCGGCCGGGGAAACAACCCGGCTGATCGCCTGCGGCGCGAACCCCTGCCCCAATAAAAACTCTTCCATGGCCTTGCGTTTCCGCTTGCTGCCCAGCACGGCGATGTGGCAGGCGGGAGTGTTCAGCGCCGCTTGTACGGCAATAAAATCCTGATGGTGATCGCTGGTGCAGATGAAAAAATAGGTGCCGGCATCGGCGCGGGCAAGAAGTTCCGCCCGATTGTCGGTTTCGTCGACAAGGCTTACCAGAAAACCGGCCCGCCCTGCAGCCTCACCCATGGCGAGGCCGACATGGCCGTCGCCGATGACGATGCAATGCGGGGCAGCGACCAGCGGTTCGAGATAAACCGTTACATCCCCGCCGCAGACACCGCCATGCGCCTCGGTGAGACTGAAAGCAATGGTGCGGGGGGTATTGCGTTGCAAAACTTCGCCCGCGGCAACAATGACATCTGCCTCGGTCTTGCCCCCACCAATGGTGCCGTTGATGGTGCCATCACCATAGACCAGCATCTTGGCACCGGCCTTACGGGGCGAGGAGCCGCTGGTCTCGATCACCGTAGCCAGCACCGCGGGCTGCCGCGCCTTTTTCAAGCGAATGATCTCTTCGTACAATGCCAGTTCATCCATGCCGAGGCCCTACTTTTTCTTTTTCTTGCCACTCTTGGGAGTGGCACCAGGGGTCTTGGACGGAGCAACCGGCGGAGCCAGATTCAACGGAAGGGTCCGCAACCGCACCTTGGTGGCACCGAAAACCGCGTTGGCAATGGCCGGGGCAATGGGCGGCACCCCGGGCTCACCGATACCGCCAGGTTTTTCCTTGCTCGGCATGATGTGCACTTCCACCGTCGGCATCTCAGCCATGCGCGGCATCGGGTAATCATGGAAATTGCTCTGCTCCACCCGGCCGTTTTTAAAAGTGATGGCATCGTGGAGCGCCGCAGCCATGCCGAAATAGATGGCGGATTGCATCTGGGCCACGATGGTGTCCGGATTAACGGTCTGACCGCAATCCACGCAGCAGACCACCCGCAGCACCCTGATCTTGTTGTCTTCCACAACCACCTCAGCCACCTGGGCCACGATGGATCCGAATGATTCATGGATAGCCAACCCCTGCGCCCTGCCCTGCTCGGGGTTTCCCCATCCAGCCTTTTCGGCCAATAGATCGAGCAACGCAATTTGTCTCGGGTGCTCGACAAGAAGCTGCTTGCGGTAGGCAAGCTGGTCCTGACCCGCATCGTTGGCCAGTTCGTCGATGAAGCATTCCTTGACAAAGGCGGTAAAGGAGTGGCCCACCGAACGCCACCACAGCACCGGCACCCCTGCGGGCGCCATCTGATATTCGACCTGCAGGTTGGGCACCGCGTAGCTGAGATCAATGATCCCCTCAACCGCGGTATGGTCGACGCCATCCTTCATCAGCCCCTCCTCGAAAGGAGTGCCCTTGACAATGGACTGGCAGACGATGCGCTGCTCCCAAACCGAGGGGAGTTTGTCCTCGCCCAGAGCGGCGCGCACCGTATGATAGGCGCGGGGCCGGTAATAGCCGCCGCGGATATCGTCTTCGCGGGTCCATACCACCTTAACCGGCATCTGCATTGCCTTGGAAACCTGCACCGCCTCGCGGACAAAATGGCTGTCGCCCACAGCCCGACGCCCAAACCCGCCGCCAAGAAAGGTGGTGTGCAGCGTGACCTTTTCCGGGGGCAAGCCGCACACCTCGGCTGCTGCGTTACGATCCAGGGTCTGCATCTGGGTACCCACCCATATCTCGCAACTGTCGGCACGGACATCGGCCACGCAGTTCAGGGGCTCCATGGGCGCATGGGCGAGGTAAGGCACCTCATAAACCGCCTCGATCTTTTTGGATGCCGCTCCAAGGGTTGATGCGGCATCCCCGCGACTGGCTCCAACCAGCCCTGCTTTTTGCGCCAAGGCAACGTATTCCTTGCCCTGGGTTGCGCTGTCGAATTTGGCAAGCGGGCCATCGTCCCACACGATCTTAAGGGCGTCACGCCCAAGTTTTGCAGCCCAGAAACTCTCCGCCACCACTGCCACGCCGGAATCCACCTGCACCACCTCTTTCACGCCCGGAACCGCCTTGGCCGCCTCAGCATCGAATGATTTCAAGGTAGCGCCGAAAACCGGGGGCCGGGCAATCACTGCGGTGAGCAGATTAGGCCGTTTGACATCGATGCCGAACTCGGCGGTGCCGTTCACCTTGGCCGGGGAATCGAACCTGGGACGCGGCTTGCCGATGATCTTGAAGTTTGCAGCCGGTTTGAGCGTTACCTGCGTGGGCGGTTCCAGCATGGCGGCAGCGCCGACCAGGGTGCCGTAAGAAAGGCTCTTCTCGCCTTTGGGGTGGATAACCCTGCCCCCCTCGGCCTTGCAGGATTCGGGCGGCACTTTCCAGATCTGGGCCGCGGCCTGGATCAGCATCATCCGGCCTGAAGCCCCGGCGGTGCGCAACTGATCAAACGTCGAGCGGATACTGGTGCTGCCGCCGGTGCCTTGGAGACTGCCCCACTGGGTATGGTTGTATTCCGGGGCCACGGGCGCGGCCTCGATTACGATCTTCTGCCAGTCCACCTCCAGCTCTTCGGCGATCAGCATGGGCAGCGAGGTATACACCCCCTGCCCCATTTCCGATTTATTGATAAAAAAGGTGACGGTGTCGTCCGGCGCGATCCGAATAAAGGCATTGGCTTTGAAAGGCCCGCTGGCCGGGGGAATGACCTCTTTTTTTTGACAGCCGGGAAGGTAGAAGCCGAGCACCAGGCCGGTACCGAGCAGCGCCCCGTTTTTGCAAAAATCCCTCCGGCTGCAGTTGAATATCCGGCTCATGGCGTCCCTCCTTTGGCCGAAGCCTTGGCGGCGCGATGGATGGCAGTGCGGATGCGCGGATAGGTGCCGCAGCGGCAGATACCGGTCATCTCCTTGTCGATGTCTGCGTCAAGCGGTTCCGGAAACTTGGCCAGAAAAGCCGTGGCCTGCATGATCTGGCCGGGCTGGCAGTAGCCGCATTGCACCACCTCTTCAGCCACCCAGGCCGCTTTTACCGGATGGTTCTCCGGAAGACCCTCGATGGTGGTGATCTTCTTATCCACCGCTTCCTGCACCAACACCTGGCAGGAGCGCACCGCCTCGCCGTTGATATGCACGGTGCAGGATCCGCATTCGCCGATGCCGCAACTGTACTTGGTGCCGGTAAGCTGGAGCTGGTCGCGCAGCACCCACAAGAGCGGGGTGTCGGGCGCAACGTCCACCTCGAAGGTCTTCTCGTTGACAATGAGTGTGATCATGGCAATCCCCTCGGAAGGTTGAAGGAAGCAAAAAGGCTGCCGGTCAGGAACAAATGGCGGATGTTTCCGCTTCCACACCTGACCTGCGAAACATGCATAACTGTATCAGGGTACGTGCCCCATCCTGCCTCTGTCAAGAGGATGAACAGAAAAAAATGTACGCGGTAGCCCGGGAAAAAATCCCCAAAGAATAAGCACTTGCCGCGCAGCCCGGTATTTAAGTGCTTGCCAAACAGGGTACAAATAACCGATTATATGGGATATAAAAAAACGAATCAGCCGTTCCCGGCCGTCTGAAGGGATTTTTTAACATCCTCAATGTCAATGTAGTCTTCAGTTTGCAAATCAACTCATGCTCATCAATTGAAACCCACATGTACAAAACGTACAATATGTGCTTTTTTTATGTCAACGCATTGCAACCCAAATTAAACTGACGGTGAAAAACAACGGAGTCGCTTGGCAAAGCTCATTGGCGCAGCAGGCTAGTTATGACGTTGTCTGCTTCATCGTGCCAGAATAGACCACTGAAGCGGAAATCCAGATACACTCCGGATACGATTTTTTCAACAGGAGATAGCATGGCAAGATTTTTGAAAAGCAAAGATGCAGCAATCGGGAAGGCCCCTGGCGAACTCATTTTTATCGGTGAGCAAAAGGTTCAGGAATCGACCATTCGTGTCATCGATTACGACCGAGACAACCTGAGCGAACAGGAACTCAAGGATATCAAAGACGGTATACCATACACACAAACAGAGACTGTTACTTGGCTCAACATCAACGGGCTGCAGGATACAGAGTTGATCCGACAGGTTGGCAGGGTTTTCGGTTTGCATGCACTTGTGATGGAAGATATCGTCAACACCAGCCAACGCCCAAAAATGGAAGAGTACGACGACTATTTGTTTTTTGTTGTCAAAATGATGCGCTATGATGAGACCGAAGGAATAGTCAAAAGCGAGCAATTGAGCATGATCCTCGGCAAGAGCTTTGTCCTCACTTTCCAGGAACAGCCGGGGGATGTTTTCGAACCTGTTCGCGACCGGATCAGAAAGCAGAAAGGGCGAATCCGCAAAGTCGGCATAGATTATCTGGCCTATGCTTTGCTGGACACCATCGTTGACAACTACATCTTCATCATCGAACGACTGGGTGAAAAGATCGAAGAAATTGAGGATGAAATACTTGACAACCCAACCCAGGATGTCCTTACCCGAATCAACAATTACAAACGAGAAATGAACTACCTGCGAAAATCGATCCGACCAGCCAGGGAATTCATGCTGCATTTCTCCAGACTTGATTCAGATTTGATCCAGGAGGACACTGCACCGTTTCTGAAGGACCTTTTGGATCTCGCCAACCAGGCGGTGGAGGTCATTGACACATACCGGGAAATGCTTTCAGATCACCTCAATATTTATAACACCGGGGTGAGCAACAGGCTGAATGAAATCATGAAGGTGCTGACTATTTTTTCAGCTATCTTTATTCCGCTTACCTTTATCGCCGGAATCTATGGCACCAACTTCGAATATCTGCCGGAACTTCGTTACCGTTACAGCTATTTTATCATGTGGGGTGTTTTCCTTGCCGTATCCTTGGCAATGCTTCGATTTTTCAGAAAAATGCTCTGGCTATAGCCATTCAAAGGATTCCGCAATTCCCTGCCGCCTGAAATGTACACCGCACAACAAGGACAATTTTCACCGCCACAATGAGGAGGCCCCATGATTCAGCATCCGTTACAAAAAACACTCATCCTGATAACCTTTGCGCTATTGTTTACCACCCCCATGGCCTTGGCAGAGAATTTTACCCTCTCAAGCACGAATCTTGGCGGTCAACTTACCGAGCAGCAGGTTTTTTCTGGCTTTGGCTGCACCGGCAAAAACATCTCGCCCCATCTGCAATGGAAAAACGCGCCGCCTGAGACAAAAAGTTTTGCGGTTACCGTTTATGATCCAGACGCCCCAACCGGCAGTGGCTGGTGGCACTGGGTTCTCTTCAATATCCCGGCATCAGTCTCGCAATTGGCCGCCGACGCGGGCAATCCTGCAAAGAAACTGACTCCCAATGGCAGTATCGAAAGTGTCACCGACTACGGCAAGCCCGGTTTTGGCGGCGCCTGCCCTCCTGTGGGCGACAAACCGCACCGCTACATCTTCACCGTCTATGCGCTCAAGGTGGAGAAACTGGACCTGAACAGCACCTCGCCACCGGCCATGGTCGGTTATTACCTCAACAATAATGCACTGGCTAAAGCCTCGCTTATCTCCTATTATGGCCGCTGACAGCCAGGAGACAGGTGGCGAAAGCCCTGAATCCTCTTGGCTTTATGCCCAGGGCAACCCTCTCCGACTTTTGCGGGGAGGCTGGTCATCCTTTATCAACATGTCCCATCCGAAACAGGTCCGAACCCATGAACAAGTTTTTTAAATACATTCTTGCCTCTCTTGCCGGTGCGGCAATCCTTTTTGTCCTCCTGATCGTGGTGGCTTCGCTGGTGATCAACCCAAACGATTACAAACCGCAGATCATACAGTTGGTGAAGGAGAAGAAGCAACGCACCCTCACCTTGGAAGGGGACATCAAGCTGGCTTTCTTCCCTAAGCTGGGGCTGGATCTGGGTCGGGCCTCGTTGAGCGAATTTCGAGGCAAAAAAGAATTCGCCTCTGTGGAAAGCGCTCGCCTGTTTCTCTCCTGGTGGCCGCTGCTGAGAAAAAAACTGGTGGTGGACCAGGTGCGTATCGAAGGGGTAAACGCTCACCTTGTGCGTTTCAAGGACAACACGACCAATTTCGACGACCTGCTCAAAAAGGAAGAGGAACAGGACAACAAACAAATCTCCTTTGATATCGAGAGCGTCGCCATCGAGAAATGCGCCCTTTCCTTCCGGGATGAGATGGCCAAGCGCCAGTTTGCCGTAAGCGATCTCTCCATCAAGACCGGGCGGCTCGTAAATGGCAAGTCCAGCGATGCTGTCGCGGACTTCACCCTGAAGGGCGATAATCCGCAGATCAACGCGCAAATCCACATGACGACCGGACTGGCTTTCGATACCGAAGCAAAGCGATACGGGGTCAAAGGACTGAATCTTGAAATTACCGGTGAGGCAGCGGGTTTGAGCAAGCTCAACGCCAGTCTCAAGGGCGACATCGAACTGGACAAGACCGCGGACACTCTGCTGACTGAGAATCTGGCAGGGAGCATGACCGGAAGGAAAGACACGAACGATGTGAACATCACACTGACCGCACCCAGACTCCAATGGGTAGCCGGCAAGATGGCCACGGATAAAATCGACTTGACGGCGAAAATGGTGAAGGATACGGACGATGGGGGCGAAATAAATCTGACGGCAAGCATCCCCTCCCTTTCCGGTGATCGTCAATCGTTCAAGGCCGGCATGCTGAGCGTCGAATTCAACACCAAAGGACCGGGTGGAGCATATAAAGGGAAACTTTCCTCGCCGCTGAGCGGGAATTTCAATGAAAAGCAGTTTGCCTTGTCCAAGTTGAAAGGCAACCTGGAAGCACGCGACACCAAAACGGCCCAGGAGGACTTCAAGCTGGATGTTGACGGATCGGCACAGCTCGACCTGATGCTTGAAAACGCGACGGTGAACCTGACCTCGCATTTGGACGAGAGCACCATCAAACTGAAAGGCGGCATAACCCCTTTCACCAAACCGCACATCGCGCTTGATCTCAACATTGACACCATCGACGCTGACCGGTACCTGCCGCCCAGGAAACAGAAAAAATCGTCCCAGCCGGAAAAACCGCTGGATTTCTCGATCCTGAAAACGCTCAAGGCAAACGGCAGTGTCCGGGTCGGCTCCCTCAAGATGTACAACATCAGGACCAGCAACGTGCGGCTTGATTTCAAGGCAGGCGGGGGGCAGCTCGATGTTCGCCCGTTATCCGCTGAGCTGTATCAGGGAAAGATGACCGGGAATCTCTCGCTCTATGCGGATGGACCGAAAATCGTTGCCCACCAGAACATCAGCGGCGTTCATATAGGCCCGTTGCTGAAGGATGCTTTGAACAAGGACATTCTCGAAGGAAAAGGCAGCCTGAATTTTAACATTCAAGCCGAAGGTGCCACGGTCGGGGCCATGAAAAAATCCTTGCAGGGCAAGGGGAACCTCAATCTCCGCGACGGCGCGGTAAAGGGCTTCAATATCACGGCCAAGCTGCGTGAGGCCAAGGCCATGCTGGGAACCCTGACCGGAGAAAAAGTGCAGGATGTTGATATGCGGGAAAAAACCGATTTCTCCGAGCTTACCGCCGGCTTTGATATCAAGCAGGGCGTGGCGCATAACAAGGATCTTGCGGCAAAATCTCCCCTGTTGCGCGTCTCCGGCAATGGCGATATCGATATCGGCGAGGACAAGGTCGATTATCGCATCCGGGCCACGGTGGTCGCCAGCCTGGAAGGTCAGGGAGGGCGCGAGCTGTTGGCGCTCAAAGGCGTGACCGTGCCGGTGCGCGTTGTCGGGCCAATGGCTGCGACCAAGGTGAGCCTCGACTTCAATGCCCTTGTCGGCGGCGCCATACAGCAGGAAATCAAAACCCGCGTCACCGATCCGCTGAAGGAAGGGCTCAAGGGATTGTTCCGCTAGTCCATCTCGGGGGAGGGGCTGCCCCTGATTTTGCGCACAATGAAAAGAAGAAGGGAGCTCTTCGCCTGCTTGGCGGCCAGAAATTCCTTTGACCTTCCTTCTTCTTTTCAGTTACTTTTTTGCTGTACCAACCCGCTCCCTCTTTAACTCCGCAAAAGGAAACCCTGTGGCCCCTCTGAGCAAAACCTCGCCTCCCTCTTTCCCGCAAACCCCATGGGCACAACCATGGGAAAATATCATTAGCGAACTGCGGGTCTCGCCTGAGTCAGGCCTGACTGACCAAGAAATCCCGCA
>JAHJTI010000123.1 GCA_018829945.1 Pseudomonadota bacterium
TGAGCAGAAAATAACCCGTTGTTTCCTGGAACTGCGCGCCGGTAATTTTCCGGCCTTAGCCTTGTATGAACGGTTCGGATTCCGCCGGGTGGGATTAAGAAAAAACTACTATGCCTCGCCTCCGGAAGATGCGATAGTTATGGAAAAGATTGTTTCGCCTGCACATGGTGGAATTGTTACAGGGTAACCATTGTCGGCAATAGTGTTATTTTTGAGTTACGGTCAAAAAAGTTTGAGAGGGGAATCACTCCATGAAAAATATTCGGGATCTTGACATCAAAGGAAAGAGGGTGCTCATCCGCGTTGATTTCAACGTGCCTCTGGATGAGCAACTGAATATCACCGATGATATCCGTATCCGCGGGGTGTTGCCCACGCTCAACTACGCCCTTGATGAAAAAGCCAAGATCATTATCTGTTCGCATCTTGGTCGTCCCAAGGGCAGCCGCAAGCCGGAATTCAGTCTGGCTCCCGCGGCCAAGCGCCTTTCCCGGCTGCTGGACAAGGAGGTCAAGCTGGCTCCCGATTGTATCGGCGAGGAGACCCGGGGTATGGTTGAGGCCATGGAGCCGGGCGATGTACTGCTCCTTGAAAATCTGCGTTTTCATGCGGAAGAGCAGCAGAACGACGAGGGCTTTGCCAGCCAACTGGCCAGCTTATGTGATGTCTACATTAACGATGCCTTTGCCGTGGCGCACCGGGCCCATGCTTCGGTGGTGGGGGTAACCCAGTTTGTCGAGCAGTGTGCCGCCGGTTTTCTGCTTCAAAAGGAGATGGATTATTTTCACCGCTCGGTGAGCAACCCCATGCGGCCTCTGGTCGCCATCGTCGGCGGAGCCAAGGTCTCCAGCAAACTCGGCGCCTTGCACAATCTGATGGACCGGGTCGACAAGATGGTCATCGGCGGGGCCATGGCCAACACCTTTTTGAAGAGTGTCGGGTACGACATGGGCAAATCCAAGGTGGAGGATGAGCTGCTCGATACGGCCCGGGAGTTGATCAACAAGGCCAAGCGGCTTGGGGTAAAGCTCTATCTGCCGGTTGACTGTATTGTTGCCGACAGGTTTGAGGCCAGGGCCGAAACCAAACGGGTTCCGGTGCAGGAGGTGCCGGCCGACTGGATGGTGCTCGATATAGGGCCAGCCACCACCGTATTGTTTTCCGAAGCTCTGGAAGATGCGAAAACCATCATCTGGAACGGCCCCATGGGAGCCTTTGAGATGGATGCTTTTTCCCGGGGCACCATGGCCATGGTGCAGCGTTTGGCTCAGTCTCACGCCCTGACCATTGTCGGTGGCGGCGATACCGACGTGGCAGTGCACAGGGCAGGGGAGTCCAACAACATTTCCTACATTTCCACCGGCGGCGGCGCATTTCTCATGCTGATGGAAGGCAAGAAATTGCCCGGAGTCGAGGCCCTGGAAGCAAAAGAATAGGGTAACTATCCAGCAGCACAGCATCTGCTTTGGCACCGACCGATTCGCATACCGGAGTATGGCGAATCGGCCTCTTTCGCGCATCTGCCGCACTGCTGAATAGTTACAATGCGGAAAGTCCACCATTTTTCGCTTTGATCTGGATAGTTACGGAAGAAGGAGCAATTCATGCAGCGCACCCCTTTGATTGCCGGGAACTGGAAGATGCATACCTCGCTTGCCGAGGCCAAGGCTCTTGCCGGTGGTGTGGTCTCCGCCTGCAAGGGGTTGACGGATAGGGAGGTCATGATTGCCCCGCCCTTTACCGCTCTGGCTGCGGTGGCAGAGGTTGTCCGCGGTTCGCAGGTCCGGTTGGCCGGCCAGAATGTCTGCTGGGAAGAGCAGGGCGCCTTCACCGGAGAGATAGCCCCCGGCATGCTGCGGGAACTGGGATGCAGCATGGCCATTATCGGTCATTCGGAGCGAAGGCAGATATTCGGGGAAACCGATGCGCTCATCAACCAGCGTGTGATTGGGGCCATGCGTTTCGGGATAACGCCGGTTCTCTGTTTCGGGGAAACCCTGGCCGAGCGTGAAGCAGGGCAGACCATGGTTGTGCTTGAACGCCAGGTCCGGGCCGGACTTGCCGGAGTCGACGTGGTCGACCCGTCCGGGATGGTTCTTGCTTATGAGCCGGTCTGGGCCATCGGGACCGGCAAGACAGCCACCGATGAACAGGCTCAGGAAGCCCATGAATTCGTGCGGAATCTGCTGCTCAACATGTTCGAGAAAAGTATTGCCCGCCAAATGAGAATATTGTATGGTGGCAGCGTCAATTCGGGGAGCGTGGATGCCCTGTTGCGGCAGCCCGATATAGACGGGGCCTTGGTTGGCGGAGCAGCGCTCAAGGCTGAATCCTTCGAACGCATCATCCACTTCCGGCAATAATGGTAAAAAAGAGAGAATGAACAATTTACTGACCATTGTGCATATAGCTGTTTCTTTGTTTCTCATCGTGATCGTGCTCTTGCAGCACGGCAAAGGTGCGAGCATGGGTGCGGCATTTGGCGGTTCCAGTCAGACTGTTTTCGGAACGGAAGGCCCTTTGCCTCTGTTGAACAAGATTACAACCTGGGCTGCGATTCTTTTTATGCTGACCTCCATATCTCTTGCCTATATGTCAAGCAAGACCGGAGATGGCTCGGTCATGAAAGAAGTAGCGCCGATTTCCGAGCCGCAAAATTTGCCGATCCCGTTGCCCGCAGCGGACGGATTTGCACCCCAGGTGCCGGTACAGGATAAGTAGTATGTTGGTGTTTGATCTAAAAAGGATTGCCGGAGTGGTGGAATTGGTAGACACGCAGGCTTGAGGTGTCTGTGGGGCGACCCATGCCGGTTCGAGTCCGGCCTTCGGTACCATTTAGTAAACCGGCATTGTCCGGAGAAGAACAAAAAGCCCGCTCCTGAAAAGGAAAGCGGGCTTTTTTGCGTCCGGTGGCGGCCAGCGGTTGGCGTGTTTACATCCGTTCGAAATTCTGATCCAGGTCGTCGCCTTTGGACCGCTGTCCGAGCTGAAGGCGTGCTCCGCCAGTGGTTGTTTGCGGCCCACTGAGTTTTTGGCCGTTGAGATGGGCAACAGAGGTGATGCGGCGCACCTGCCGATGGGGTTGGACAGGGCCACTGCCCTTGGTGTCGATGAGTGCGGCAATCAAGCCCTGCAACTCATCGGCCTGGGCGGAGAGTTCTTCTGCTGTCGCGGCCATTTCCTCTGAGGCGCTGGAGTTCTGCTGCACCACGGAGTCAAGCTGCTGCATGCCCTGGCTGATCTGGTCTATGCCGGCATGCTGTTCAACGCTGGCTGCGGCGATTTCCTGTACGAGAGTAGAGGTCTTCTGGATATCCGGCATGATCTTGACCAGCATGTTCCCGGCCTTGTCTGCCACAGCCACGCTTGAGGAGGAAAGTTCGCTGATTTCCGCTGCTGCTCGCTGGCTGCGTTCGGCAAGTTTGCGGACTTCGGCGGCGACTACGGCAAAGCCCTTGCCGTGCTCTCCGGCGCGGGCGGCCTCGATGGCTGCGTTCAAGGCAAGCAGGTTGGTCTGACGGGCGATTTCCTCGATGATCGAAATCTTGTCGGCAATCTGTTTCATGGCGCCAACCGCCTGCACAACCGCTTTGCCGCTTTCCTCAGTATCTTTGGTTGCCTGTACCGCGATTTGCTCAGTCTGTTGGGCGTTGTCGCGATTCTGGCGGATGGTGGCACTCATCTCTTCTACGGCGGCGGTTGATTCCTCCACTGCCGCAGCCTGCTCGCTGGAGCCCTGTGAAACTTCCTGGGCCGTGGAACTCAGTTCCTGGCTTGCGGCAGTCACATTATCGGCAATGGTCCTCACGTTGGTCAGGGAACTGGTAACGCTCTTGGTAACCAGCATGCTCAGCGTAAAACCGATGCCGATGCCGATGAGGGAAACTGTCAGGATAATTTTCAGTGCGGACTGCTCATCTTTTTCCGCCTGGAGCGCTGCTGCTTCAGTGAATGTTCCCACTTCGGTCAGGATGCCGGCGATTTTGTTATCCATGTCCTTGCCTTCCTTGGAAACCTTGTCGCATTGCAATTCCGCCTCGCGGAGATTGCCGGCTGTCAGCAGTCCAAAGCAGTTGGCCGTGGCGGCCTCAATATCAACATTGTCCTTTTCCACCAGCTTGAGTTCATTCAATATTCCTTCGAACTCGCGGCGTTCGTCCTGACTGTGAGCCTGCTGCATTGCTTCTTCCGCCAGCTTTTCCGCCTCACGAATTTTTTCGCTGGTTGCAACGCTTTTTGTTTTGATTTCATCCATGGCTTGCTGGAGGCCGGTCCTATTGCCTGTTGAGCCAAAACGGAACCCACGTTCAAATGAGACACTGATTTCGAGGTGATTCTCGGCAATTTTGGTGATGAGGGAAGTGAGCGGAAGGTCTTTTTCGGCAATGGATTTCAGTTCACTTCCGATCAGGTTCATTTTGATGATTCCCACCGCCCCTACAATGCCGGTAAGAGAGAGTAAAACGATAACAATCAGGAAAACGCGGCTCCCAACCTTCATTTTATTCAGCAAATTCATGGCAAATACCCCTTTGATAAAAAAACACTGTGCAGAAAACAATTCCGACAATTCGTGCCTGACACTATAGGATGTTCTTCACATCGGGACGAGTGAGGCTGCAACTGTTTATTATGCTCGCAGAGCCGGAAAAAAATGTCTAGCGAAATTTCCCGTTAGGATATCAACGCCAAGATCACTTTATGGGTGATTGTTCGACTGGCTTGCCGATTAATAAAGGGAATAAAAAACAGGGAGCGGAGATGAACGGAATAGGATGTTACAGGTTTTGGAAGCAGGAACCCCGTATTTTTTCAGTATTGTGTCCCGCGTACAAGTAACGCATCATAACAAGGAGTCCCGGTCCACGGTGAGCGTCATTCCTTGCTGCTTTGTACACTACCCCCAACTTCTGGTGCTCAGTTGCGGGCCGGGACTCTTTGTTTCGACTCAATGATAGTCCATAAAAAAAGGCGGAGCGCTGTTAGCGCTCCGCCTTTTTTGGTCAGTAAGCCAAAAAAAGATCAGACAGTCAAATCAGGGCGAATGGTTTTGCGGGGGCCGCCGTGTCCGGCCGTGCTCCAATCCCGAATCGGGGCGATGACTGCGAGGCCATCTGCGTTATCGGTGCGGACCATTTTGTCGTGGATGGACTGCCAGATGCAGGGAACATCCTTGTGTATTTCGCAACGTCCGTCAACCGAACCGCCGCAGGGGCCATTGAACAGGCTCTTGGCGCAGCGGGCCACCGGGCAAAGACCACCGGTGAGGTGGAGAATGCAGTTGCCGCACCCGGCGCATTGTTCGCTCCATACGCCCTGTTCGGCGGAGCCGCCGAAGGATGAGGTGTTCACTCCCGGATACACCTTGGCCATGGGGCGCAGGTTGGCGATAAAGTTAACCCCGACTCCGCAGGCCATGGAAACGATGGCATCGTACTGGCCGTCCCACTGGTCGATGGAGTCGATATATTCCTTGTCGCACTGGCGGACCAGGGTGGCCTCGATGGTTGTAACCTCCTGACCAGCCTTTTGCTTGCCCAACCGGATAAGAGAGGCAAGGATTTCAACCTCGCGTTCGCCACCGGCGGAACAGATGGTGACGCAGCCGCGGCAGCCAAGCACCAGTATACGCTTGGCATCCCGCACCATTTCCATGATTTCGTTGAATGGTTTTCTCTCGGCAATAATCATTTCGTGCCTCCCTGAAACGGGCTCGGGCCCAAAGTCGTAATCCGTTCATGCATCTCCTGGGCAACCTTCACAAATTCGGGGTGGAAGCCGCGTTCCAGGTGATACATCTCAATGCGCTCCGGTTCAACCCCGAGTTCAGTCAGGGCTTTTTTGATGGCGCCAACCCGCTTCGCAGCCCGTTGGCTACCCATGAGGTTGTGGCATTGGTCAACCGGGCATCCTGCTACATACACGCCGTCCGCACCATCTTCAAAGGCTTTCAGCAGGGTGCTGACCTCGAGTTTGCCGGTGCAGATCAGCCGGTGGATAGTCACATTTTTAGGAAAACCATCGGCCAGCAACCCTTCCGGGCCTTCGGCCAGGGTCTGCTGGGAGGTGTAATGGCAACAGAATGCTTGGATCTTCGGGATAAAGGGCATGGGGGTCACCATACTACTGATTTGCGCCGCAGGCGGCGATCAAACGCTCGTCCTCGGACTCGTTTAATTGGATGGCCTGGGCCGGACATTCGGAGGGGCAGATTCCGCAGCCTCGGCATTCCTGAGGATCTATGGCAGCCTTGCCCTGGTCGTCGATTTTTGGTATCCGCCAGGGGCAGATGCGTACACAGGTAAGGCAGGATACGCAGAGATCGCGTTCAACCCAGGCAGCCTTTCCTTTATCAAGCAGGTCCTGCTCGGTGATATACCCACCCTTCATGGCCAGCTGGCGCAGGGCGACCATGATTTCGGCAAAACGAACGTCCTGGGGGCAGACAAAGATGCAACTGCGGCATCTGGAACAGAACCAGAGTAAATCGGATTTAAGCAACGCATCTTTCAGCCCCATCCGGATCATGTGAATGATTTTCCGGGGGTCGAAATCCGGGATTGCCTGACTGACCGGGCAGATGCCGCTACAGGCGCCGCAGGAAAAACAGCGGTTCAGGAATTCGCCACCCTGAATCGCGGTAACCTCGGCGCTGAATGCCGAATTGATATCCTTGCTGGAGATTGCCATAACAATGCCTCATATGAAGATATGAAACCCGGCAGAGGACGCCGGGTAAATTTTTCTATGGTTGGGCCGGGCCTTACCCCTGGACACCTTGAAGCGTCGTGTACTTTAGCATAAAAAAAACCACTGCCCAATAGGTATATCTACCAGAATAAGCGGTTTTTAGGGGGTCTGCGGGGTAAGAACCGTTTCAATGTTCTACACCAGAAAACGAAATTCTCCCTTGCCCAGCAGATCTTGAAGATGGAGTACGCCCGCCAACTTTCCGCTGTGATCGGTCACCGGCAGAACGGTGATTTCGTGACGCTGCATTATGCTGAGGGCGTCGGCGGCCAGAAGATCCGTGGTAATGGTTTTTGGGGCGGCTGTGATGGTGTCCTCCAGGGTAAGACCGTTGAGGTTGCCGCCTTTCTGGCTGATAAAGCGACGCAGATCGCCATCGGTAAGGATGCCGATGATTTTGTCTTCCTGCATGATCAGGACAGCGCCAAGATTTTTTGCGTTCAGTTCGGTAATGGCATCGGGAAGCGCAGTGTCCCGGGAGACTTTGGGGACAGCCTTACCTGTGAGCATAACTTCGGCCACATTTACCTTGAGCCGTTCGCCAAGGCTGCCGGCCGGATGATTCCGGCGGAAATCGCTCTCCTTGAATTTTTTGAGGTTCAAGAGAACAACGGCAAGAGCATCACCCATGGCCAAGGCGGCAGTGGTGCTGGCTGTAGGGGCTAGACCCAAGGGGCAGGCCTCCCTGGGTACAGCGACCTTGAGTACTGCGTCGGCGTTTAAAGCCAGGCTGGATGAGGGGTTTCCGGTCATGGCAATGATTCTGGCCCCGCGTTTTTTGAGACTGGAGAGCAGGAGGCTGAGTTCGGCGGTTTCGCCGCTATAGGAGATGGCAAGGATGACGTCCTGGGCATCTACCATGCCGAGGTCGCCGTGCATGGCTTCCACCGGATGGAGAAACAA
>JAHJTI010000124.1 GCA_018829945.1 Pseudomonadota bacterium
AGACGGCAAGTACCTGCAGGAGTTCACCGCGGAAGGCGACCTTCAGAAGCCGTATGATATGGCACGCTTGTCCGATGGCTCGCTGCTGGTTGTGGAAAAGGGCCGCAACAGCCTGACTAAAATTGATCTGAAAAACAAGAAGACAGCGCATCTCGTTGTGAAGCATCAGGGACAGGAGGTCTTTGTTGATCGTCTGGAAACCGACGGAGACAAGGTATATGTCCTTGATCGTTCTTCCGGTCGGATTTTGCAGCTTGACGCATCGTTGCAGGTGACGAAGAGCTTTACAATGCCTGCCGGCGCCGGTTGGCTTGCCGATTTTAAGGTGGTGGAAAAGAAGATCTGGGTTCTGGATCAGAAGAAAAAACAGATCTACTCCTATGATGAGAACGGTCGCCCAAGCCCCACGGTACAACTGGCCGGGGTTGATTTTCCGGTATCTCTGGCAATCGATCCGACCGGTCTTTTCTATGTTCTCGACCGGCACCGGGGCACGGTTGTTGCCTACGCCCGCAACGGCGAGTTCAAGTACCAGTTTCTGACAAAGGGTCAGGGGAGGGACAACCTGTATTTT
This sequence comes from Pseudomonadota bacterium, assembly GCA_018829945.1. Taxonomy (GTDB): domain Bacteria; phylum Desulfobacterota; class Desulfobulbia; order Desulfobulbales; family Desulfurivibrionaceae; genus Thiovibrio. Next base: position 575 of record JAHJTI010000124.1, read on the forward strand.
CCTCAGGAGATACGCCTGGATCATTTGGGGCGTCTGTGTATAGTGGATGAAGGCAACAGCAGAGTCATGGTTTTTAAACGATAGGGCCGAGATAATGCGATACCTGGCAGCGTTGGGGGCATTTTTTATCTTGTTGGCAGCTTATCCTGAGGCATCTCAAGCCAAGGTGAGCGGTCCATGCGTGAATTGTCATACCATGCATAACAGCCAGGGCGGCAGCCCAATGGCCTTTGTGATCACTGGAGGGAGCAAGGTATACGGCGGTCTGGTGAATGAGGGATTGCTCAATACCAACTGTATCGGGTGTCACCAGGGCACCAATGTTATCGGCTCGGTGCCTTTCGTTCTTGGTACTGGTGGTGCGCCTAACTATGGAATCACCGGCACTGAAGCGGGAACAAACACGCTTGCGGGCGGTAATTTTTATTGGGTCAGTTCGGGGTCAGAGAGAACCGGGCATAATATTGCCGGAATTACGCCGCTGGATTCAGCCCACGGGGTAACTCCGCCGGGTGGTGTGGCCATGGGCGGCCAAATCACCTGTGGCGGGATCTTGGGCTGCCATGGGAACCCTTCGGCTGCGACCCAGACCCAGGCTATCATGGGCGGGCATCACGGCAAAGACATAACCATCTGGCAGGACGGCACTACCGTGGCAAAGAGCTATCGTTTCCTCAGCGGTATTCAGGGGATGGAAGACAACAGCTTTGAACTGCAGCCAACTCCAAGCAAGCATAACAAGTATTACGGAAAAAACCGAGTTTCGGAGACCGATCTGGCTGCGGGGACCATCAGCAGCCACTGTGCCCGGTGTCATGGTAATTTTCACAACGGCAGCGGCAAAATAGCGTCCGGGACTTTTGGCGCGGGTGTCTGGCTCAGGCATCCTGTTGATTTCGATATGAGCCGGGCGATTTCAAGTACGGAATATGTAACCTATAACAATGGTATCGGCACGGGCAATCCCTATAGCGTCATCTCGCCGGTGGCTACCGCCAGCACCTCGACATCGGTCAACACTACCGTCGATATCTCGACGAGCGCCAATAATGGTATCGTAATGTGCCTCTCCTGCCATCGGGCGCACGGCACCCCCTATGATGGAATATTGCGCTGGAATTATAAAAGATGGCCGCAGGCAGACGGGTACAATGGGTGCGCGGTATGTCATACCACCAAGGATTAATAAAATAAGGCGGAAATCAATGGCGGCACCTGGTTCGGAAAATACCGATGATATCGTTTCAAAAACCGGCAGATGGCGAAATTGGTACGGCTATTCCATTCTGCTTCTGATGTTGTTCCTCAGTTCCTGCCAAACCGCTGGTGTCAAGCGGTCGACTCCCCTTGCCCCGGTCAGGGCGGCTAACGCAAACGAGGCTCTGCTTTCTGTTTTCTTGCATCTGGCAAAACCCGCTTCCGCCGGACTCTGGATGGAGATCGATTCCGTGGCTCTGGTTGGCGAAAACACGGTCGTCCCTCTGGACATGGAACCAACGCCTTTTGCGGCAGGGGAGATCTTAGGAGGGCAGCGTTTTGTGGCGCGCGGGCCGGTGGCGCCCGGCCGTTATAGGGCCTTGCGCTTGACCGTTAGCAAGGCGGCCCTGATACGGCAAAGCGACAAGCTCTTGCTGGCAGTGCCTGAGCCTGTGGTGGAGTTGCCTTTGGCCGGTGATTTTCGCTTGGACGCCGGGATGAGCCGGTCGCTTTTTCTGGCCTGGGACGAGGAGGCATCTGTGCGGAACAGTGCTTTTTTTGTTCCCGTTCTGGCGGTATTGTCGGAGCAGCTGCCCTTGCTTGCCGATCTAGCCTATGTGAGTTGTCCGGACATCGATACGGTGTATTTGGTACGCACTGATAACAATCGTGTGTGCGGCTCTCTAGCCATAAGCGGCAAGCCTACCTATATGAGCTATGATGCGAATCGCAAGCGTTTGTATGTGCTGGCCGCGGAAAGCTGTGTTATTTTTTCGGTGGATGCCGCCACCAGCAGGATTATTGATCGAATTAAAATTCCCATGAGCGGCAATCCTTCCTATCTGCTGACCAACGATGGAAGATGGGGATATGTCCTTGACGAAGAGGGGAATTCCCTGCTCAGAATGGACCTTCTTCAAGGTACTTTGGATAAGCGTGTTCGCGTGGGGGACAAGCCGCGTTTTCTGCTCTGGGTGCCGGCTCGTGAGCAGCTGGCCATCTCTTCCGGTCTGTCCCGAACGGTGTATCTGCTTGATCCGGAGAGCCTGGCCATTCGGAGCACCATCCTGGTCGGCAATGGCCCGGATGGCTTGCTCGCTACGGAGAATCATCTCTATGTTGCGGAAAGTGCATCGAATACCGTGGGTATTTATGATTTGCGAACCGGACAGATCAGCACAAAGCTCAATGTCGGCTTTATGCCCCGGCGCCTGGCTCAGAGCGACAACCGGATATATATAAGCAACTCTCTGGATAACACGGTTTCCCTGATTGCCTCACGGCAGCAGACATTGGTCAAGGATATCCGGGTGGGAGAATTGCCTGTGGAAATGGCGGTGTCTTCCAGGCATAAATGGGTGTATGTCGCGGAACAGGCGACGGGAAAGCTTGCTGTTATTGATCAGACTGCAAACCGGGTTGTTCAGCATATCGAACTTGGTACAAAACCCCAGCATCTCCTTGTTGTGCAGTAAATCAGCAGCAGTTGCCATGGGCATGGAAAAACGGAAAAAATGAAAAAACGCTTCCGAAAATATTTGAGACCTTTTGTCCTTTTACTCGCGGCAGGAGCGCTGGTTGCAGCCTCATTTTTGGTCAGTTATGGCTCAGGGACAACCTCTGGCGCGGTCGGTCCGGAACAATGTTGCGCGTGCCACCGGGAAGTGTGTGAGGATACGGCGAACAAGCGCTATGTGCATGCTCCGGTACGGGAAAAACAATGCGCCTTGTGTCATATAGCTTCATCAGGGCCGGATCGAATTACAGTTGCCAAAAATGATGAAGGCAAGGTGCGATGGCTTCCCGGAAGCTTTCCCCGGCAGGAGTTGGAGTGCTGGTTCTCTATTCCGCCTGCCCTGGCAGGCAAGAAGATCATTCTCCAGACGGACGGACAGGGCAAGAAAGTGTCGCGGCTGGAAGTGCAGTTGCCCAACTTTTTGGAAGCTGAACAACTGACCACTGTTTCCAAACCTCCTGAGATTACGGAACTCAGTGTGGATGAGGTCATGCAGGGTGTTTTTTTGACAGCCCGGATCAGCTGGAAGACCGATAGAGTTACGGACTCGACTGTCTTGTATGGAGAAAGCGAGTCAACGCGAAAAAATGCCGGTGATCCCTGGTTGAATAAAGATCATGAAATGCTCCTTACGGATTTGCAGCCTCGCAAAACGTACAGTTTCGTTGTTGTTTCGCAGGATATTTTTGGAAACAAAAAGACTTCGCCCCCCAAGACTTTTTCCACCCATGCATTTTTTAGCCAGCCTCATGTGGAAAAAGCCAAAACCAATGAGAAGGTCACAGTCTCCGGTAAGTATTACAGGGTGGACAACCGACTTTTTGCCAGATTTGTAGCGAATCAGCCAACCAGTATGCGGATCGGAACACTTGACGGGCTGAGTCATGCTTCGACTCAAAGCCCAACCTCCCAGCCCGGCAAGCTTCCTCCGAATCATCTGCCGTTGACTGACTCCCAGTTCCGCAGTACCGGGGTGTGTTATACCTGTCATCCGCAGACACATGGTGTGTCGTCTCACCCGGTGAATGTGTTGCCCAAGCGGGGAATGATCATTGATGGTGCGGTCTACAAACTTTCTGATGATGGCCGTATTACCTGCATGTCCTGCCATGAGCACCATGCTTCGGACAATGAATACCGAATGAACCGAAGTGATAAGAAAAAATTATGTCTTGGCTGTCACAAGAATTTTGGTTGATTTTCCGACATTGTGGTTGAAAACAAGAAAATTTGAGGAATGGGCATGACCGGGTTTAAGAGAAAGAAATTGAATTTGGCGGTAAAGAACGAGTTGCAGCGCTGGTTGCTGGTGCGGATTTCCGGGGTGGTGATCCTGAGTTCCGTGATTGCGGCCCTTATTTTATACGGCTATGCCAGCAAAGAGATTGGTGATTCGTATTACAGTGCGCATATTTCCATCCGGAGAGTGAGCGATCTTCTCTGGCCGGTGGTGGCTGCCGGTTCGGCGGTGAGCTTGTTGAGCGGGATGCTGCTTGCTCTTTTTCTGCCCCAGAAGATTGCCGGTCCGATTTTTCGCATCGAGCAAGATCTGGACCCTGTCCGGGAAGGCGATCTGACCGTCAAGATCACCTTGCGTGCAGATGATCCCCTGCACGATCTTGCAACGCGCATCAATGATGCCATTGGTGAGTTGCGGGTCAAAGTACACCGCGTTCAGGATGGTTATTTGGGAGAAGAACAGGAAGGCGCTGCTGCGGGGGAAAAGCGGAAGCTTGCCGCAGAGGAACTCAGGTCTTTTAAGACCTGAGAAGCAGCATGGGCCAATCGCCTGAAGTGTCGGGATATCGAAAATGAAACCCGGCCGTTTGCCGGGGAATGAGATTTTTCACCCCATCTCAGCGCTGCAGTTATGGAATAGGGGCGCGGCCTGAGGCCGGCACTCCGGCTGCATGGAGAATCGATTTGATCTCCTGCGGCATTGCGTTTTCGTTGCCGGCGGCCAAGCCGTGCATCTGCTTGGCCAGATAGGAATTGTTGACCAGAATTTTGAAAACCGCGAGCATGAATTCCTGTTTCCAGGGGCTGAGATCGCTCAGATTTTTAAATTTATGCATATAAAAGGTGCGCGCGGCCTCGCCGAGAGCTTTTTCCACTTCCGCAAGGGTCATATTGACAGGTTTCAGCACCGGCTCCACCAGATTGTATTTCCGATAATCCTTTGTGGCGACGTATTTTTTGAGTTTTGGATACAACTCGGCATAAGGCCAGGGCGCAATGGCCAAAAAGAAGGCCATATCCGGATTGTAATATTTAGCCAGTTCCACTATTTCGGCAATGGATTCCGGGGTGTCATCCGGCATGCCGAGGACAAAAGAAGTTTCCGAGACAATGTCGGCCTGATTGATCAGGTCGATGGCCCGTTTTGACTGCTCAATCTTGGTGCCCTTGTTGAAGAGATCCAGCAGGGCCTGGGAGCCTGCCTCAACCCCGACATAAATATGCTCCACCCCGGCCAGCCGGTATTTTTCCAGGAGGTCCTCATCGCGCAGGATATCATCCACCCTGGTTTCCATCAGGAGTTTCATCCCGACTTTTCGCGTGATCAGCAGGTCCAGGATTTTTTCCCAGCGCGCTCGGTCCAAGGTAGGGATTTCATCGGCAAGCATCACCACGTTGACCCCGAAACGATCACGCAGCAGTTCCAATTCTTCCACAAAACTTTCCGGATTTCTACCACGCCAGGTGCGCTGCCAAAAGAGCTGCTGAGAGCAGAACGAGCAGTTCATCCGGCATCCTCTTGAGGATGAGACAATAGCCAGCGTCGAGCCAGGCTTTGGGTGGTAGGAATAGATGGGCCATTCCACCAGATCCCAGGCCGGGGTAAGAGTGTCGAGATCAGCGATAAAAGATGCAGCTTCGGTCACCACAACCTCGTTGTTGCGCCGAAAAGCAAGTCCGTGGATCGTTGCCGCATCGCCACTTGCATTGAGGCAGTCAAGCAGGCGGGGCAGGGTTTGTTCCCCTTCGCCCCGCACGATGAAGTCGACAGGGCTTTCCGGATCGTTCAACAACTCTTCATAACAGAAGGTTGCGTGCACGTTGCCCAGCACGGTGATGGTCTGCGGGTTTATCTCCTTGGCCAGCCGCAGTAATTCGAGTGCATCAACGATGGAGGCTGTATAGGCAGTGGTAGCCACAACCTCGGGCGCGAAACTCTTGAGCCTTGCCGTGATCTCGTTCCACTCATGCCAGTGGGCCATGGCATCGTAGTAGTCCACCTTGTAACCACTCTGGCGGAGTGATCCGGCAATGTAAACAAAGCCCAGGTTCATCCAGGTTCCGGCCGACTCAACAACCCCGGAATGATACGGCGGGGTTACAAGGGATATTTTGGTTATCTTGGTCACGAATTCATCATCCAACCATGTATTGGGAGTGCAACCCCTTAATGAAGTAAGGCAGCACAAAAAAAGCCACCAGCGAGAAAAAGAAAGCTATTATAGCATACCAGGCTGAAATCGTTCCCTGCCAATGAAAGGTTATGCGGCCATGGAGAAGCAGGCCATATACCAGCCAGACAACCAACGACCAGGTTTGCGCAGAGTCCCACGACCAATACTGGCCCCAGGAGTTATTGGCCCAGATGGCGCCGCTGATAATCATGACCGTGAGGCAGATGAAACCAAAGACCACCAGGCGATAGCCATAATCATCAAGCACCGCTGCCGAGGGCAACCTGGCAAGAAAGTTTTTTTTGTCCCCGCCTCCTTGCACCTGTTTAAGCAGAAAAAAAACAGCCATGGCCACTGCCACCAGCAAAGCTGCCACTGCCAGTTTGGCAAAAACAACGTGCACCACCAGCCAGGCGCTTTGCAGTGTCGGGGGAAGCGATTTTGCCTCCCGAGATCCCAGCAAGGCAAAACCCATCATTAAAAAGGCTAATGGCAGGGTCAGCGCACCCAGGTTGGCAAAGTTACGTTGCCGCCACTCGAGCAATACAAAGAGCAGCACAGCCATCCACGCGGTGGAAGACAAGATTTCATAGGTGCTGATGTATGGGCCGTGCCCCACCTGATACCAGCGAATGACGAGTGCGATGGAATGCAGGACAAGGCCGCCCATGGCCAGTAAGCGGCCGTTTTTTTTGTAGTTTGGCTTATTAAAGGAAAGTCCCGAGATGTAGCCGAGGGAACTCGCCACATATGCTGCAAGGGCAAGCCAATAAAAGAGAAATTCACCTATCAAAGTTTTCACCTTTCGCCTGTAATGCAAGTATCTCAGCCTCAAACCGTTCCCGGAACGAAGCCTTGAATTTTTCGGTGGTGGCGCCGATGACGACCCGTTCTCCGTTCTCTTCCTGCCGCACAACCGCCCAATACTGCTCAGGCACCCAAAAGTAGGTGATGATCAAGCCGAAGATCAGCAGCGCGAATCCTGCGAAGATCACAGGCACACCATAATCCCGGGCCGCGAAAAAAGAGGTGAACGGGGTAAGGGAGACAAAACGCACAGTAACGCCCTCAACCTCCAGGCTCGCGCCGCCAAAAAGCACCCCATTAAAAATACGATGCGCACCGGCAACGGTAACCTTGAGCAGGCTGACCTTGTTTTTATGCTGTGCTCCCAATCCTTCAAGTCCCTTGATGGTGCCGACCATATCGGTGAACAATTCCAGGTCCAAGATCAGATTGGTGCCGGGAAATTGCACCCGGCTGATCATGGGCTCATCCGGGCGCGCCGGAAGAAAAAATTTTACCCGGCCCTGCGCCTTGGTGCCGACCGCATCGATGGCTTCAAGCCCGGCGATGAAGCCGGTTTTTGATCCTTGATAGATCTCCACTCCATCCACCCGGAGCGGGGAGTTGATTGCCAGATGCCGCTCTCCCAAAGGCACTCCGTGTTCGGTGAAAATGCTCACGGTGCTCGCATTTTGTTTCAGCGCTCCGGGCTTCCAGTAGGAGAGATCAATGGCATCGAGCCGAAGGTGGAATTTCTTGTCGCCGCTGAAAAGAATCGGCGGCGCGGTAACAGACTCATAGCGGTCCCGTGATTCCACAAAAGTCTCGCCTATGGCGAGATCGAAGATGCCTGCATAACGGGTGAGCACGCTGAGAAGAGCACCGACGAGAATGACCAGAAAGGTCAGATGAAACATCAGCACTCCCCAGCGCCCCAGTCCCCTCTTGATGCCGTACAGCCGGGCCTCGGATGCTGAACTCTCTCTGGTAATCTTGAGATGCTTTTTCTCAAAAAAGGTCGTGAGAAGCGCATCTCCATCGGCAGGGACAAAAAAATCCACGCTGATCGGCATGGACTGGACTGCTTCCAGGCCGCGTATCCCGCCAAGGCCAATGGATTTGGCCTTGATCCGCTTCGTCATACTGATGGTTGCCAGCGCGAGATTGACAACGAGCAGGGACAGCAATCCATACATGGGTATGGAGAGAAGATCCGGGGAATTAAGGCCCAACGCGTTCAGCGCGGTGATGAACCACGGCGGGTCTTCCAGGTAGACAAACTTTTGCGCGATAATGGCACGTTGTGCCACCAGCAGGCAAAAAAGGAGCAGCAGCAGAAAGGAAAACCGCAGGCTGCCCAGCAGAGTAAAGATCTTTTTAGAGTAATTTGTAGTGTTTTTCATGGAACCGCAGGGATGTGAGCTGGGCAAAAAAGGGGGGCTGGGTGTCGCCATCCAGCCCCTGTCGGTTTCTTCTTCGGCAGAAAAAATATCAGGTGCAGCTCGGGATTACCCACGATTGGTGCTGGCGCCAATTGCCGGAGGTCTCCAAGTCCACTTCCTCGCGAAAGATTGCGGGGTTCAAGAGATGCTGGCGCTGATTCGTGGTGCCGACAGCGCTCTGGCCATGGGGGCTCAGGAGATGGCAATCCACGCAGCGCCCTCCTTCCCCAGCAGCTTTTGTGGCATGCTTCTCATGGAGGGAACTGCGGTCAGACATCCCCGATGAGGTATCTCTTCGATCTGTAAAGGGGGCGCGACTATGGCAGTTGAAACACCAGGCGTTGTTCATGTCGGCGGTGGGTCCCCAAACCGTATAGGTGCTTCCCACCGGCACTTTGAGGATTTTTGCAACCGAAGAGCCGTGCGGCCCCTTCGGGGTGAGAGCTGTAGAGCTGTCAGCCCCATGGCAATCCGAACAGCGCAGGGCCAGAACCCGCAGATTGGCATCGGTGTAGCTGAAGCTTGTCCTCGGCATCATGACCGGCGCGGAGGTGAGGTTGAATTTGGCTGTATAATAAATGCCTTTGCCGGAACTGCTGTTTGGGGTGTACGTTGCCAGTTTATCTTTTTCCACCCAATGAAAGCTGTCGTTGGCCGGATTGAACTGGGCTGCGGTGAGGCGGGTAGTAGCCGTCCAGTTGCTGTGGCACTTGAAGCATACCTTGTATTGCTGGTCCCGGTCGGTCACTGTGACAAAGGTGAAGGTCGGCAGGCTGCCGGCGCTCCCGTTGGCGGGGTTGACCCCGGTTACATTAAAGATTGGGTTGGCTGCGGTAGCGGCATGGGGGTTATGGCAGTCGGTGCATTCGGCATGCCGATACGCGCCGGTAAAATCAGTAGAGGTCTTTTCCCACGGGCGATGGATACCTTCAGTGGCCGGGTCCGTAAGTTTTGGATGTTTATTGGTTTTTTGATACTGGCTCTTAATGTCTGTTTTTGCCGGGCCACCCACGTCATGACATTCAAAACACAGGTTTTCCTCGTTCGCAAAAACCGCATACGGCGATGCTGCGCCGCTGACCGGATTCGGCTCAATTCCTGCCAAACTTGCATGCTGCTCATGGCAATGGGCGCAGTTGCCTTTGGAGAAAGTGGTGTATTTGGTGTCGATGCTGGAGCGGTCAACGCCGGTGGTTGCGTTGCCGTGAGATGAATTACGATAATCTCCGGCGAATACGGAGAGCGGGAAATACAAAACGAAAAAAAATGCGAGTATATGTATCCCGGGAAGTTGCAGTCGGGAAAGTATACCGTAGCCCAATTGTGACATTATTAACCCTCCTCACTATTGCCTGTGTCTCACTACCTTAAATATATAGAAGTACAGGAAGATGAATGCAAGGAATAACGCATTATGTCTGTGTGTTTAATGTACCACGTATTGAAGAATGTCTCGCGAAGAAATAATGGCATGGTTAGGCCGGTTGCCGATGCCGGGACGATTTTCTTAAGTCGTGTGTTGCGGTAACCCGATATAAACTGAGGCAATAGGTGGACAGGCTTTGCGTAACTGAAACGAAAGAACGTCAGCCTCAGCTTGTCCCCATGTAGCGGCGCATCCGGATGTTCATCAAGAGGCCGAGTCCTGCGAGATTGGTCAGCAGCGAAGAACCGCCATAGCTGATAAGCGGCAGAGGCACTCCTACCACGGGGAGCAATCCCATGACCATGGCCAGGTTGATGAACGCCTGCCAGAAAATGAGCGAAACCACGCCGAATGCAAGCAGAACCCCGAATTTATCCCTGGCGGAGATGGCAATGTTCAGACCCCAGAGGATCATGAAGAAATAGCAGAGCAAAAGAACCACCGAGCCCATGAAGCCCCACTCCTCGGCCCAGACCGAAAAGGCGAAGTCGGTGTGACGTTCCGGCAGAAAATCGAGCTGTCCTTGAGTCCCCTGCATAAAACCCTTGCCGAAGATCAGGCCGCTGCCCACGGCAATTTTTGACTGAATGATGTGGTATCCGGTGCCCAGCGGATCGTTCTCCGGATTGAGAAAGGTTTCAACCCGCTGACGCTGGTAGGGTTTCAGGAAGAATTTCCAGGCGATGGGAATGGCGGAAAGCCCGCCGCACAAAAGAGTCGCCAGAGTGGTCCAGCGCAGTTTGACAAATAGGGTCATGGAAGCAAAGATGAACCCCAGCAGAAGTCCTGTGCCGAGATCGGGTTGTTTGGCGATGAGAAGAAAGGGCACGCCGGTGAGCAGGGCCGGAACAACCAGATCGAGCAGGGTGAATCCTTTTCCTGTCTCCTTGCGGTAATAGTAGCTGGCAAGGGTGATGACCAGAATGAGTTTGGCCGGCTCCGAAGGCTGCAGGCGGAAAAAACCGAGGTCGATCCAGCGTTGGGCCCCGCCGATGGTTTTGCCGAAGGCGAGGGCGAAAAGCAGCAAAAGAATCATCGCGATATACAACGGATAATTCAGAGTGAGCAGTACCCGGTAATCAATGCTGACGATGAGCAGGGCGACGGCTGCGCCCATCAGGTAATAGGTCAGTTCCCTGAGGTAGAGAGGTGTGCCCACCTTGGTGTAGAGATGGGTTGAGCTGTAGATGTTGGCCAGGCCGATGAGGGCGACAACGAACACGGCCACAATCAGGACCCAGTCGAAGTTCAGAAGCAGGCGGCGGTCAAAGCGTAGCATGATTATTCTTCCTTTTCATCCTTGGCTAGGGGCGGCGGTTCTGACGCGGTCCCGGATATGCCGGACTTGAGCTCAAAATAGCGTTTGTATACAGCCCTTGCCACAGGCCCGGCAGCGGAACCACCGTGCTGGCCGTGCTCCACCAGGACGGTCACGGCGATCTCGGGTTTTTCCGCAGGGGCAAACGAGGTGAACCAGGCATGGTCGCGATATTTGTAAGGGATGTTTTTCTCGCTCATGCCCTCAACATGGGAAAGCCCCACCACCTGAGCGGTGCCGGTCTTGCCGCCGATGAGTACATCCGGGAGTTTCACCACCTTGGCTGTGCCGCCCGGGGAGTTTACCACCCCGACCAGAGCCTCTTTTATGAGAGCAAGTGAGTGCGCGGAGCCAAGGATCTTTCCTTCGCTGGTCGGGGCAAAGGTTTTCAGTATTTTTCCGTCGGGGGCCGTGATGCTGTGCACAATTTGTGGCCGGTAGAGTGTGCCGCCGTTAACCACAGCGGCGGTCATCCTGCAGACCTGCAGGGGAGTGGTCAGAACATATCCCTGGCCAATGGCAACGGAGAGGGTTTCTCCGTCCTGCCATTTTTGTTTGTAGCGTTGCTGTTTCCAGGCAGAGGAAGGAATGATCCCTGCTTTCTCATGCTCGATTTCTATGCCGGATTTTCTTCCCATGCCGAGGCTGGTCGCGTATTTGGCAATGTTATCGACTCCCAGCCGCATTCCGACCGAATAAAAATAGACGTCGCACGATTCAATCAACGCCCGCTGGAAATCCACCGTGCCATGGCCGCCTTTCTTCCAGCAGCCGTACCTGCGGTTGCCGAAGTTCAGGGAGCCGCCGCAGAAAAAAGATGCGTCAGGAGTGATGACCCCTTCGGAAATGGCTGCCAGGGCGGTGACGATCTTGAAGGTGGAGCCGGGTGGATATTGCCCCTGTATGGTTTTGTTCAGCAAAGGATTGAGCGGGTTGTTGAGCAATTTATTCCAGGCGGTTGACGAAATTCCGCCGACAAATTCCTGGAGATGCAGCGGGGGAGTGCTGCACATGACCAACAGATTGCCGGTGTTTACTTCCATGACCACCACGGCTCCGGCCTTATCGGCCATGGCTTCTTCCGCGGCGCGCTGGAGCTCGATGTCGAGGGTCAATTGCAGATCGTTACCGGGGTAAGGGTCTTGCAGCTGCATCTGGCGCTGCTCAAAGCCATGCACGTCAACTTCCAGATAGTTACGGCCTTTTTCACCCTTGAGGTATTCCTCGAAGATTTTTTCCACGCCCTGCTTGCCGACCTGATCACCGCTCTGGTACTTGGCATACCGTGGTTGTGCCAGCTCGGCCGGGCTTATTTCTCCAAGATAGCCGACAAAATGAGAGGCAAAATCACCGTAAAGATAATCACGGGAAGGCATAACCTCTATACGGACTCCGGGAAGAGAAAGGTGCTTGTTCTCTATGGCCGCCAATGTTTCCCAGTCGATATCTTCCTTGAGCCTGGTGGGCATGTAGCGTGGGTTTTCGGTGCCGGCCCGAATTCTGTCCAGCAACACGGAGATGTCTTCGTTGAGTATCCTGGCGAGATCTTTTATGACCGCATCTGGGTTGGGCGCGTCTTCCCGGCTCCAGACCACATTGAAGCGGGGACGGTTGGTGATGATGGGCTGGCCGTTTCGGTCCAGGATATTGCCGCGGGGGGCTGCGATTTCCTGGATGCGGATGCGGTTGATCTCTGAAAGTTTTGCGTATTCGTCGCCGCGGTATATTTGCAGATACCAGAGTCTGGTCAAAAGCAGGGCGGCGGAAAAAATGATCAGGGCCATGGCGATATCAATCCGCTTTTTGAGCATCTTGAGTTCGGCCGGATCAATTTTATTTATTTTGGTAAGCGGACGTGGTGTCATGTTTTTTTAAAAGGATGCTTACTGCATCCGGTAGCGGTTGCCGGTTTTGCTGCGACGGAAGGGATTGTTTGCATTCCTGCTGTCAAAAACCGTGGTGAGCCAATGGAAAAAATTGAAAAACGGGATACAGATAACAGCGAGAATAAGAACCTGCAGGATTTCATTGCCCCAGGCCCAATACAGCCGGCTCTCCGGCGAGAGGATCGAGGTGAAAACGAAGATGCTGCTCGCGGTAAAAAGATAACTTAAGGCAACCAGCGGGATTTGATGAATGGACTCGTTGATGGCCAGATGTCTGGAAACGACCTGGAGAACGAAAAAGAGAACAAGATAAATCACCGGGTGAAGGCCGAGAAAAACACCGGAAAAAATATCCATGATCAGGCCGAACAACAAGGCCAGTACCGCGCCTTTGTAAATATCGAGGTATGTGCCGAGAAAAACGATAAACAGGAATAAAAGGTTGGGGCGGCCAAACCATTCAGGCAGGGCATGGAGCAGAGTGGTCTGCAGAATGAGAAGGATGGTGCCTGAGAGAAAAAGAAAACTTAGAACCATTGAGCCGTAGCCTGGGCTGAGATTGCAAGGTGAAGTGGACGAGGCCCTGCCTGCGGGAGTTGCGTAGATTCAGGATATCGCATCATATCCTGCATGGCGTGAAGCTGTATTTCCGGCAAGGGATACTGCATTATTTGGCCAGCGGATCCTTCTTCATGACAATAATCAGATATTCAAGCTGGGAAAAATCCGCAGCGGGTTCTATTTCAATTTCCTGGAACATTCCCCTGCCTGATTTCTCAACTTTTGAAACCGTGCCGATGGGCACACCTTTCGGAAAGACTCCACCGATGCCGGAGGTGACGATTTTGTCGCCTTTAGTCACCTCATTGTTTTTAAGCACATACTCCATGTGGAATCCGGCTCCTCCACCCTTGACGATCCCCTGAACCCTGGTTTCCTGGACCAGGGCGTCGAGGGCGCTGTTGGGGTCGGTTGCCAGCAGGATCTTGGCAAAATGGGGGGAGGTATTTGTGACCTGGCCCACAACGCCTTCAACAGTAACGGCAGGCATCCCGGCCTGGACACCATCGCTGCTGCCCCGGTCGATAATTATGGTCTTGAACCACTGGGAGGGGTCCATCCCGATAATTTCTGCGGTAAGGGTGGGAGCCGGGAGGGTTTCTTTCATTTCGAGAAGTTTAGCCAGCCGGACATTGGTTGCCACAGCTTCTCGGTATTCGTTGTTGACCGCTTTGTGTTTCTGCAACTCTTCCCGTAAGCGGGCGTTTTCCTCGCGGACATTGATCAGGGCGGTATAGTTGCGCCAACCATTCTTGAAGCTCCCGGTTACTCGGGTCATGCCGTACTGGGCCGTGCCGATGATTTCAAGGGCTAATTTATGAGGAGCGTTAAACTCCTGGCGGCCCACCGTGGAAACAATCAGAATAATGAACAGGGTGAGGAGAAGGCCGAAAAAAAGAAAGAGTCTGATCTGTCTGGCGCGTTTGTTTTTTTTCCTCATCACAGACTCTGAAAATAGTTGTCTACAGCCATGGTTTTCTCAAAATTAAAGAGAGGAAAGGGGCGCCTTGAGCATTTTGGTCAATAAAAAAGGTGACGGCCTGGAGTTCTTTCGCCTCAGGTGGTCATGACCTCTTTGAGAATATCGATGTTTTCAAGAGCCTTGCCTGAGCCTAGCACCACCGAGGAAAGAGGGTCTTCCGCGATAATGATGGGAAGGCCGGTCTCTTCGGAGAGTCTTTTGTCAAGATTGCGCAGCAAGGCGCCGCCACCGGTAAGGACGATACCCTGATCGACAATATCAGCGGAAAGTTCCGGCGGAGTGAGTTCGAGAGCCATCTTGACCGCCTCAATTATGGCGTCAACCTGTTCGGTGATGGCGGTGCGGATTTCTTCCGAGCTGATGGTCAGGGTTTTCGGAACGCCGGAAACAAGATCACGCCCCTTGACCTCCATGGTGTCATACGGAGGCTCGGGCATAACATCGCCAATGGTTGTTTTGATGACTTCGGCGGTGTGCTCGCCGATTGCCAGGTTATGTTTGCGCTTGATATAATGGAGGATGGCTTCGTCCATTTTGTCGCCGGCCACCCGCAGGGAACTGGCATACACAATGCCCGCCAGGGAAATCACGGCAACCTCGGTGGTGCCGCCGCCGATATCAACAACCATGTTGGCGGTTGGCTCGGTGATGGGCAGACCTGCGCCGATGGCCGCTGCCATGGGTTCCTCGATGAGATATACCTCGCGGGCGCCTGCTGATTCCGCAGATTCCTTGACCGCCCTTTTTTCAACCTGGGTGATCCCGGAGGGAACGCTGATGATGATGCGGGGATGCACCAGGGTGCGGCGGTTGTGGACCTTATTAATGAAGTAGCGCAGCATGGCCTCGGTAACTTCAAAGTCGGCGATGACGCCGTCCTTGATCGGCCTGACCGCGACAATATTGCCCGGGGTGCGGCCCAGCATCATTTTTGCCTCTTTGCCGACAGCCAGAACCTTGTTTGTCCGCGCATCCTTGCGGATTGCGACAACCGAGGGCTCCCGCAAAACAATGCCCTTGCCTTTTACGAATACCAAAGTGTTGGCAGTTCCCAGGTCAATGGCCAGATCGTTGGAGAGCCATCCAAACAGCGAGTCAAAGGGCGAGAACATAATGCGGTTACCTCTACGTTTTATTAGAATGCCTTTAATTTACAGAGAGTTATGGCCATTGAAGAAAATCTTACAGACTGTAACAGACTCACTTGGCCTTGGCAAGAAAAATGGCAGTGTTTTTCGTGGAGAAAACGCTTGACATGCAATACTGCGGATGGTATTTGAACCAGCGTGTCTGGCGGGTTTTCGTTGCCCGACGCTTCTAAAGACAATGTGGGGCTGTAGCTCAGCTGGGAGAGCGCTTGCATGGCATGCAAGAGGTCCGCGGTTCGATCCCGCGTAGCTCCACCATTTCATCATCTAGCATGTTGAAATAATTCAGTATTTTTTGGACCGGTTCGTTCAGTGGTGCACAGGATGGTGCACAGCAGTGGTGCACAGTAGATCCTTGGCGATGCGGGTTTCTTTAACGCCAAGGAGATTTTCTCGGACATCATCAGGTAGTTTGGCATTGTAATGGTGTCAATGCCCTATCTCACATGAAAGCCTTCGATTTTGTACAAGCTTTTGTGCTAGTACTTAAATCGGAGGCTTTTCTTTTTCGATCCCCATTTTTAACTGGTCTCCAACAAGCTTTATCGCCAACAATAACCCTATTGTTGGGTCGGTTCGATGCTCGCGAGAAGCTGGTCCAAGTTCTTGCGTCGGTCGTCTGTGCTTGGGTGTGTGCTGAAAAAACCGCCAGTCGCGTCATTTTTTGTTGTGGATTGACCGATCTTTCTAAGTATTGAGTCGAATGCCATCGGCGAGACTCCAATCAATCTTAGCATTTTAAACGCTTCGGCATCTGCCTCAAGCTCCGTACTTCTTGAGTAACCCTTGACGACGAGTGTATCGGTCAGCGAAGCTGCGGACTCAGAAAAAAGTTTTGCAAGTTCCGTTGTTGACAGCGTTGTTGCCGTTGCGCTGGTTAGCGTTGCGGTCAGTTTTGCGTTCTTGATCGAATTGACACCGTGCTTTAGATTGAGGTGTGCGAGTTCGTGTGCGAGTACTGCAAGTAGTTCATCGCCCTCACACAGATCGTACAAGCCTTGAGTGATGAGAATGTATCCCCCAGGCAACGCAAATGCGTTAAGCGAATAATCGTCAGCAATGACGGCGGAATGATACCCGGTTAGTGTAGGCGGAGCATCGGTGATTTTCGCAAGCGCCTGAACGAGGAGTGTTACATGATAGAGAGACTTGTCAGTTGCAAGTGATCTTTTTCCAATGATGCGGACGGCCGCAGCTCGGCCAAGTTTGTTTTCTTGCTCCGGATTCAGGTCGCGTTGTGATTCAACGATACCGCGTAGGACCGAAAATGCACTATTCACTAGGCTGTCGGTCGCGGCATACGTTGGCATCACAGTGGCCGTTGCCAATAGCGTTGTAATTATAATTGCTCTCATTACGCGGCGAGTCTCTTTTTTCATTTGTTGTATATTCCTCTCCTTCTCCAGTTATTCCTGCCGGGCACGTTTTGCAATCGCCTCAATTGCTGCGAGGTCTTCCGGCGACGCGTTGACCTGCTCAATGTAATCGAGTTGGCGAAAATTCTTTGCGGCGTCAGTAGATCCAGCAACAAGCCGTTCCTCGTCGGAAAATCCGCGAATGCCTGCCGCCATGCTGCCACCATTCTGCTTAATTTCCGGCGGCCCGGCAAGTGCTGCGCCAATTTTCCGAAAAATACTCTCCGTCACAGGAGATTCTTCGTTAGCTTTTGTAGGGTTGTCTCCAAGACAGTTTTGGCGGTATTTTTTCATAATCTCTGTAGAGCGTGTTTCTCGTGAGTTATCGCATCGTATGGCGTCGATGTTGCGCATCCATCCGGAACAACTTGGTGACACAACATAGAGCCAGGCGCGTTTCCTTTCGGGTGACGTATTGCGATCATCGTTAAGAATCTCAACCCTAGTGCCGGCAGGCAACTCGCATACGGTTTTAGCTCCTGGCCCCGGCTTAACTTTGACCAGTGTTTTTTTAACGAGAGCTGGAACAGCATTGGCTTGCACGTGAACAGGAAAACTGAAAAGCAAGGTTCCCAGCAAGAGAAATGACAGAGTTTTTATCATTGTGTCCTCACTGTATATGGCAAATACATCGTGATGTTGATGTCCAGAATAAATAGTCTAATCTCGCCGCAAGTCTAACATCAAAAGAAAGAAAAATTGACAACCGAATTCAGTTGGCGATGATCTCTACACATTACAGGAGCCGTCTATAATCGTCTATTGGTAAAACGTTCCTACTCTCTTGTATCCCCCTATCCGACATAATTATTGACAGCTCTGCTCTGCTAACGGTACAAAATGTGACAATTTGTTTATTTGGCGTGGGGGTGGAACTTCAACCAGAGGGATATGGCTTCATGAATTGCAAAAAATGCAGCGCGGAGATTCAAGGGACATCAAAATTTTGCAAGCAATGTGGAACTCCGGTTTCAGTGGAGAGCCCGGCTTCGACTCCAACCAAGATCTGCCCCCAATGTGGGGCGGAAAATTTCGCTACCGCTAAATTCTGCAAGCGGGATGGTTATTCTTTTGATGCAAAGCCTCAAGCGGCACAGGCCACTCAATCAGTGCCTGCGAACTCACCTCCGCCTGTTCCTCCACCTCCTCCCTCCAAGGAGCCCCAATCGTCCGTCAATTCGACACCGCCTCTTCAAACGATTAAGTCGTCTTCCAAGGTTCCGATAATCATTGGAATTGTTGTTGTGCTGCTTCTCGTGGCTGGGGCAGGCGGCTATTTTTATTGGGCGAAGAAGAACTCGGGTGAGTCAACTAACGCGGCTACAGAAGCCGAGACTACTTCAAAACCTCAAGCGAAAATAACAGCCCCCCCTCCTGCTATCAAGTCCCAAGAACAACCAGTTGTTGCAGCACCATCACCCGTCCCCTCAGCGTACGATTCCGCACAGGTGGAGAGAGGACTTAATCAGGAATTAAGCGCGGCAGGTCTTGCTGCGGTAGTGGCAAGCGTGGATGACCGACTGCGTACAGATCTCAAAGGTACGGTTGTCAGTAAGGTAGAGAAGGAGAAGGCTGTTGGCATTGCCCGTGGCTATAGTGGAGTGACAGGCGTTGATGCAACGGCTGTAAAAATTGTTCCGCCGAAGGTGCGCTCCGAGGTACCTGTTGTCACCCCGTTCTCCACTCGCCAGCCCCAGCCTGTCGTCGTCCCACCAGCTGCTCTTCAGAAACGTGATCCTGCAAAAATGGAGGGTGAAATAGGGCGGAACTTGCGAGTCAGCGGTATTAACGGAATCACGGCTCAAGTCAGTGATGATTTTGCGGTTACTTTGAAAGGTTCTGTGAGGAGTGTTGCGGAAAAGGACCGGGCGTTTGATATTGCTCGGCAGTTCGGGGCCGTTGGCCGAATCAAGGATAAAGTTTTTATTGTGGAATAAAAATCCCAGGAGGAATTATGAAAAAATGCATTAGAAAAAATGCGGTATTTGCCCTTATCGTTCTTCTGGTTGGTTCTCAAACAGCCGGATGCGTGACGACTTCTTCCCCTTCCGCAGAACGAGGAGGTCTCTTTGGGGCTGGCACAGGTGCGGCTGTCGGGGCGATCGCCGGACAACTTATCGGTGGGAATACAAAGGCAACTTTGATTGGCGCGGCGATCGGTGCGGTAGTCGGAGGGTTAGTTGGCAGCTACATCGATCAGCAAAATGCAACTCGGGCTGAGGCCGCAAAAAAATATCAGTATGATGAAAAGGCGGCAAAGCTTGAAGTGGAAAGTGCATCCGCTACGCCGGAACGTGTTGCGCCAGGGGCGACTTTGGATTCAAGCGTGCAATACACGACGCTTTCTCCGAATAAAGCGCAGCAGATAGCGATTACTGAGCGGAGAGTTCTTCTGGGGGAGCAAGAGTCGTTTGATCTTTCAGAGCGAAAAGTAATGCGCGAGCAGGGAACACACACATCTACAGCGAAGGTTAATCTGCCAAAAGATCTTCCCAAGGGGAATTACACGCTTGTGACCACCATCACTGACGGTCAAATCATCAAGACATCAAAAATTCCCTTTGCAGTGGGTTGACCTGAGATAGAAAACAAAGATCTGTGTGGTTTAGCCTGTAAGTCAGAACTAACAATTGAATGGAGAAAACATGAATACCGCTACAAACGCGAAACATGGTGATCTGTTGCGTGCTCTCGATGGGCTGACAAACTGGCGCGCTATAGTGTTATTGATCGGCACCGGACTGCTGGCGGCTTTCCTGTTTTGGTTAGGGACAGCCACAAGGTCTAGTGTGGTGATAGGCGTTGTTAGTCTACTCTCGGCATTCGTGTGGTTGTTCGGAATCTGCGCGGCTGGAGTGGTGCTGATGGATGTCGCGCGCGGTCTGGAGCCGCCAGCGATAATTACGGCATTCTTTGCCGGAGCCGCCAGTTTTGTGAAGGTTCTAGCTATTTCGATCATGGCCATATTGGCACTTGCAGTCTATTGGTTGGTTTGGGCATTGGTGTTTTTCCTTTGCAAAATTCCTGGCCTGGGCGTAGCGATTTTCGCAATCACTTTCCCAATGGCAATTATTGTAACCGCCTTGGTAACGATCAGCATCATTGCTGCCCTCGGTCTTGTTTTTCCGGCTGTTTGGGAAGGGCATTCAATCATGGCGGCCATTGCCCGTCTTGTGGCTATTGCCAGCAAGCGGCCCGTTGAAGCGATTGTCAATTTTCTGTTGCTTGGGGTTTTGGTAGCGTTTGTCAGTGCGGTAATTTTTGGCATACTTTCTGTCTCGCTTTTCCAGGTTCGGGCTTTGGTTGCGGGAGTGATGGATTTTTATGTGATGGATTTGTCTAGTCTATTTGGCGGATTTTCCATGGGCGGTGGAGGGAAGGGGTACTTGACCGCCGCCTTGTTTGCTGGAACGGTTATCTTTGGTGTCGCGGCTGCTGCGGTTTTTTCCGTCTACCTGATGGGGGTTAATCTTATTTACCTCAAGTTGTCCGAGGGACTAGATTCTTCCTCTGCCGAAGCCATGTTGTCCGATGGGTTGGCACAAGCGAAGAGAAAGGCGGAAGAGGTACATGAGCGCGCCAGACAACATGCACAGCAGGCTCAAGACCAACGCCAGGCTGCAACCGCCGCAGCGGCCAAGAAGACTTGTAATGCCTGCGGGGCAACGCTTACCTCAGTCGATACATTTTGCGGCGAGTGCGGGCAGAAGGTGAGCTGATGTCGAAAAAAATACTCTATTTTTTGTTGGCGGGCATCATCCTGCTGTTTTCCGGGTGTGTGGAGGTCAAAGAGCTGGTAACCATTAGAGCCGATGGCTCCGCAGACTCGATGCTTTCCATTATCGTTCAGAAGGAGTTTGCCGCCCTCGTCGTGCCTGATCTGGAACGACAAGTCAAAAAGGAGGCTCCAGATGCTGTTGTTACTGTCAAGGAAGTCGAGTCTGGCGACACGGCAATTGTGAGTCAGAGAACAGTCAAAAATCTCTCAGAGCTGCGGGACGACGCACGTGGCTATGATTGTAAAATCGAAAAGGACGGCACGTCACGAACCCACTACATTTTTAATGGCCGTTGGCACCTTAACGATCCGGTTCCCGTAGAGGTTACAGTCAAATTCCCAGGTAAAGTTGACGAGACCAACGGAGAGAAAATTGATTCGCAGACGGTTCGTTGGAAATTTGAAACCGGGGCGAAAATATGGGGTGGTCGCGGCGGCGTTACGCTCACGGCAACTGCCACTGCTACAACACTTCCTCTTGTCGTTATTGGTATTGGTGCTGGGATTCTTCTTTTAGCGGCAGTCGGGTTGGGGGTGTTCTGTTTGCGTCGTAAAAAGAGCGGTAGTACTCCTGTGGCTTCCAGTCCAGCGATGCAGACCCAAGAAGACGGCGTCTTTTGCACCGAGTGCGGCACACAGCAGTCTGCCACCGTAAAATTTTGTACCTCGTGCGGGCATGATATGGGTGCCGAGTAAGATGATTTGAGAAAAACAGAGGCAAGGTTATGGAACTGCCAGACGACTTGGCGCAAAAAGGCAATTGTCGATTTTTCGTATCTTCTGGAACAATCTTATCCGCAAGCACATACAAGACGACCCAGGTGTGGTCGGAAAATAATTTTGTTCCGAATTTTGGCGGCGGGGGTGTGGTTGTCCAAAATATCAAAAGTCAGGACGTTCAGCATTCCGACTTCTGGCTTCGGTGTGCAAATGGCAAGGAACAGCATGTATCTTTGAACAGTTTGGAGGCTCACGCCCGTGATGGGCACCAGGTCTCGCTTGTGGGCGCGGAGTGCGGTGACAGCTCGTACTGGGTGGCATTCGTTAATCACGATAGTCGCCGATACACCTGGATCGTCTACGATGTGCTCTTGTCGCCATCGATTGTCGTGCCTGTGGCCTGGTTTTTATTTATGGTTTTTGTGTTGCAGGTCGGTCGTCGGCCAACGTATTCTTTAGGGATGGCCATAGCGATGGCCGCAGTTTCTTCTTTTCTGGTTACCTGGCCATACCGGGCGATTGCTCGTTATTTTAAACGATCGGCCATGGATAGTCATATTCGGGAAGTCGCCAAGTGGGTTTCTGGAAAAGGGATCGATAGGCCGGAAGAAGTCCCTAGGCGTGAGGTGTTGGCGGATACGAGTGATCCGCAGCTTGTGTTGCCTGTTGCGCAGACAACGCCTGTGATGGGGCAGGTCTTTTGCACCGAATGCGGAACCGCTTTGGTTGTAAGTGATATTTTTTGTGATGCATGCGGGAATCGCATGGCTGCGCTAGAAACGATGCAGCAAAATATGTAATAATCGGTGGCGGTTCAAGCAACCTAACTGAAAAAGAGAGGGTGTCATGATGAACAGGGACGGTCTTGCCGTAAACCACAAACTCAGTGTCTAGCTTTTGTTTACCTGCTAGATAGAAAAGCGAACTATGAGATCGGTATACATGGCCATTTGCTGAAAATTCAGTTCGTGGTTATGTCCGTTTTCAAGTGCTGGTGTTGCCATCTGTTATAATGGCTCGTGGCTCTGATTGTTTTCAGCTACTAAGCTACTATTGGTAAATTCGCCTAAGACTTAAAGATGGCGTTAAAATCGCATCACAGATAAAGGTGAAAAAATAATATTTGGTCAAAACTATTACGGGTATAACCCATCAGCCACAACTTTTTCCTGTACACCGTTCTTCGGGTGGATTATACAGAACCAGTACACACGCTAGGTACACAAACAGGTACACATTAACCGGTATCGAGCGGATGATGACGGTAAAAACTGGAGCGATATCAATATGTTGGGATGACTAGTAGGAGATCGATTCGATCCCGCGTAGCTCCACCATTCTTTTTCTAAACGCACCTTTGGGGATGGCTTATCCGGTTTTTCTCAACAGGTCAGCCTCTGCCAGCCTTAAGAATTGGCCTTCTTCGTGTATGGCAGAGGTTTTTTCTTGTATTTTCCCCTGAATTGTTTCCCCGAGAAGTCTTATGACGCATTCAGCTAAAACTCCCGAACCTGCTTTAAAGCCTGTTTCCGAGGATGCTATCTTAAAGGTGTCCAAGGAGATCGTGGTGAAATTTATCGAGGTGGGTCGGCTGGCTCCGGGTAATTTCGATGAGATGTTCCGCGCCATCTATCAATCGGTGCGGGATACCGTCAGGTCCTGATCGTGTCTCTTCCCCCGGCGGGTCTTGATCCTGCCCTCAACTGTTTTCCTGAAGATATCCGGCATATCCACCTCATGGGCATTTGCGGCACCGGGGTGGGTGCTTTGGCCGGCATGCTGAAAAGCGCGGGATTTCAGGTGACCGGCTCTGATCAGCAGATCTATCCCCCCATGAGTGATTTTCTTGCCACCCAATCCATTGTTGTGCAGTCCGGCTATTCCCCTGACAATCTTGAGCCGCGTCCGGATCTGGTGGTGGTCGGCAATGTCATCCGCCGGGAAAACCCCGAAGCGCTGGCCCTGGCCGAGCGCGCCATCCCCTATGTTTCTTTTCCGCAAGCATTGAGCCACTTTTTTATCCGCGACAAGGTCTCGCTGGTGGTTGCCGGAACCCATGGCAAGACCACGACCTCCTCGCTGCTGGCCAGTCTGCTTCGCGAGATCGGTGCTGAGCCGAGTTTTATGATCGGGGGGCTGGTGCAGGCCTTTGGTCGGAATTTTAATGTGACGGATGGAAGATATTTTGTCGCCGAAGGCGATGAATACGACACGGCCTTTTTCGACAAGGGGCCGAAATTTCTCCATTATCGCTCGCGGATAGCCATTCTTACCAGCATCGAGTTTGACCACGCTGATATCTATGCGGATATTGAGGCCATCAAGGTTTCCTTTGCCAAGCTCGTCGCCAGCATGCCCCCTGATGGGTTTCTGGTGGCATGCTGGGATGACCCCATAGTCAGGGAGGTTTGCCGGGAGGCCAAGTGTACGGTTGTCAGTTATGGGAGTTCCGACGACTGTGACTGGCAGGTGACTGGCCTCAGTGTCAGTCCATTATTCACTTCGTTTCAGGTGAACAGGAACGGTGTTTCCTTCGGCAACTACGAAAATGTGTTGCCCGGACGGCACAATGCCTTGAATGCCCTGGCTGTGATTGCTGTTCTTGATATTCTGGGTTTTGCCCGGCAGGACGTTGCCCTGGGGCTGCGTAAATTTCAAGGGGTGCGTCGTCGTCAGGAAGTTCGGGGCGTGGCGCGCGGGGTGACGGTGATCGATGATTTTGCCCATCACCCGACAGCGGTTCGGGAAACCCTGTCCGCTCTCGCGGCTGCATATGCAGGGCATCGTCTTGTTGCGGTTTTTGAGCCCCGGACAAACTCCAGCCGCCGCAAGGTTTTTCAGGAGGCCTACGCCTCGGCGTTTGATGCCGCAGCAGAGGTTCTGGTGCGGGAACCTGCTCCTCTTACCAATATCCCGGTCGAAGAACAGTTTTCCTCCCGGCAATTGGTTGACAATCTGGCCAGCCGCGGCTTGCGTGCCGGGTATTTTTCGACAACCGAAGAGGTTCTTTCCTATCTTGACGGCAGCGTTCGAAACGGCGATGTGGTGGCCATCATGTCCAATGGCGGGTTTGACAATATCCATCAGCGGCTTCTCGATGTGCTGGGTGGGACGAGCGCCGCATCGAAGTAAAAACGCCTAAGTTTTTCTCTGTACTTCATCTGCATAATCATCATAATCATCGGTCGGTTACTATCCGGATCATATTAAGGATGACTTTCCCTGCTTCGCTGCTCCCCTCAGCACTCTTCCATTCTCTGCAGCGATGGTGTCAAATTGTATCCGCTGTTTTTCTCCGCATCGGTGTCAATCACCATCGTTACAAAATAAAAAAGCGAAAAAAAAGAGCTGGATAGGTATTTGTCGCCACGGTATTTGTACCTTGGCTAACAGTGCGAATTTGTGTGGTATTTCCAGGGATCGGCTCATTCTGACCGATGAAAAAGCAAGTTCGACATGCTGCTTTTAACCCCCCGAAAAAATGGGAAAAACAGCTCTTTTTCCCTGCGTTTTTGCAGGAGAATCTTTTCCTGAATGATCATTCAGTATTTGCTTGACATCAATTTTTGATAGGGCTATTTAGGTCGGAAGCCTTTCGTATAATGCGCTTCAACATAAGGAGCATACAGACGTGGAACAACAGGCAACTCTTGATATTCTCTATGTGGCGGCCTTTTTTCTTGGTGGCCTTGGGTTTGCGGTGGGTCCGTTCATCATCGCCCTCCTTCTTGCCCCCCGGTCCACCAGAAACACCCAGGGCAAAACAAAGCAACTTATTGAATGCGGCATGGAGCCCATCGGCGATGCCTGGATTCGTTTCGGTATTGTTTATTATCTCTATGCCCTGATGTTTGTGGCCTTTGCCGTGGACATCCTCTTTCTGTTTCCGGTGGCGCTCATTTACAACAGGGCAGGGCAGGCCGGAATCGATGTTGGCGATCTCCGGGCTTTTGTCGAGATCCTGATTTTTGTCGGAATCCTGTCATTGATAATCATCTATGCTTGGAAAAAGGGAGTGTTCAAGTGGGAACGCAAAATCTACAACCCGCGATAGTTCAGTTTGCCCAGCTTGACAAACTGCTTGCCTTGGGAAGGGCCAATTCTCTCTGGCCCATGACCTTCGGTCTTGCCTGCTG
>JAHJTI010000323.1 GCA_018829945.1 Pseudomonadota bacterium
TCAGCCATTCTGGGTATACCTCCCCATTTTTCTTCCGGTTCCAGATTTCCCCCTCCCAGTGGCCGGTGGTGATCAGCGTCTGCCACATTTCTTGATAGAAAGCGTCATCATGTCGATCGGACTTGAGGATACTTGGTTTTTTCCCTACCGCCTCCTCGGAACTATAACCGGTAATATGGGTAAAAGCCCGGTTGACCGATTGAATCACTCCGTTGGCGTCGGTGATCGTGATTCCTTCGATGCTGCTGTCGAAAACCCTGGAAGCAAGGTCAAGTTGCTGTTCGCTGTGTTTGAGAAGGGTAATGTCCTGAACCGTGCCGAACATACGTGTGGGTCGACCGACGTCGTCAAAGCTTACCTCCCCCTGTTCGTGTACCACTCGATGGGTGTTGTCACGGCCTACGATGCGGTGCACGATATTGTATGGTTTATTGGTGGTAAAGCTCTGCTCCACCGCTTCCTCCACCCGTGCGCGGTCGTCCGGATGAACATAACCGAGAAAATCATCATAGGTTGGGGAGGGCATCGTGGGAGGCAGGTCGAAAATCCGGTACACTTGATCCGACCAGAACAGGGTGTTTTCCTGAATATGCCAGTCCCAGTATCCAAGATGGGCAATTTGTTGCGCTTTTGCCAAGTTGGCTTCGCTGGTACGCAGTCGGTTTGCAGTTTGTTGACGTTCAATGAGGAGAGCCAGGGTGCCGGCAATGGTTTCCAAAAAATTTTGTTTTGTCGGACAGGGAGGATGGTCCGCATGTCCATAAAGCATCAAAATGCCCAATAATGTCCGGCCACGGAGAAGCGGGATAATGTAGTGCCCATAATCCTCTCGTTCGAGAACGGGGCAATCCCTATGGTTTCGGGTAAAGATGAATTTGCGCTTCTTGGCGGCCTTGCCGCATAGACATTCGCCGAAACTGATTCTGGCGCACTGACCTGCCCGAGAGCTGTCCATGTTCTTGTGTACGAACAGGGAAAGGGTGTCAGGCTGTATCTGATCAACAAGGAAGATGCCGCCCTGGGCCGTGAACGGCATCCAGTGAATTTCAATAAGGATGTCCAGTGCGGCGGAGAGTTGAGGCGCCAAAAGGGTATCAGTAAAACTGAGACGTAGAAGCCGCTCGATGATTTCTTGCTGTTTGCGAAGTTGAATCGGATTTTCAGCGGTTATGTCAACAACCTCTTTAAGAGGAGGCTGTGTATTCTTTCGTGACGACAAGGGGGCAACCTGCGAGATTTTGTTAAAAAGTGATTTTTGCCGAAGGTAATCAGGACAAAATTTATCTTATTTTGCGTTATACTAGTAATTCCAGCGTGAAAATTCAAGGATTTTTAAAGGTGATAGTGTATGCCGGTCGCTTTATACTTGGAAAACATAAAGGAAAAACAGGCAGTTAGCGAAAAGTGGCAGGGGGGGGTAGGTGCAGGAAGATTATTTTCCGGTGAAAAAACCGAGATCCTCTTTCCGGATGAGGGCAACACAGGCTGTTTGCGCCAGGAAAAGAGCGCCTGTGGGCAGTACCTGTTCGTCAAAGTCAAAACGGGGGCTGTGGGCCGGTGCATCGTGGAGTTCGGTGTGTTTTGCGCCAAAGCGGACCAGGCAGCCCGGAACTTTTTGCAGGAAAAAAGAGAAATCCTCCCCGCCAAGGCTGGGCATCGGCTGGCTCTTGATCCGGTCCGGGCCGACGATTCCGGCAGCCACCTCTGCGGCAATCCTGCTGGCGGCATCATCGTTGATTACAGGGGGATATCCTTCGACAAAGGTGAAGGAGGTCTGCACCCTGTGCAGTTGCTCCATGGCCTGGGTCATCCGTTGCAGGCCGGCGATGCAGATATCCCGTGTTTCCTGACTGGTCGTGCGGATGGTGCCCTCAAGAACCACATGCGAAGCAATGACATTGGCTGCGTTGCCGCCATGGATGGAGCCTATGGTAATCACGGCAGGGAAGCAAGGATGCACTTCACGGGCGACTATTGACTGGATGCTGGTAATGAGCTGGCCTGCCGCCAGAATGGAATCCTGTGTTTCGTGGGGCTTGGCTGCGTGGCCGCCCTGGCTGTTGATCTCGATGATGAACTCATCGGTAAAAGCGGAGATCAATCCAGGCTGCACAACTATTTCGTTGAGAGAATAATTACGATCGATATGGCCGGCAAAAATGGTCCCGACCCCGTCCAACGCCCCTTCGGCGATCATGCCCTGCGCGCCGCCGTCACCTTCTTCCGCGGGTTGGAAGATGAGAACTACCCGGCCGGGAAGTTCCGTCTCCTTTGCCTTGAGGAGCGCGGCCGCGCCGAGGAGCATGGCCACATGGCCATCATGGCCGCAGGCATGCATTACCCCAGGTGTTTTCGAGGCAAAGGGCAGTCCGGTCTGCTCGGTGATGGGCAGGGCATCCATGTCTGCCCGCAGGGCAACGCAGGGAGCATTCGCCTCCGTGCTTCCCAGAGTGGCAACGATGCCGGTTCTGCCCACCTGTTCCCTGCAAGGGATGCCCAGTTCTTTTAAATGATCGGCAATGCATCTAGCGGTGGCAAATTCAGCAAAGGCAAGTTCCGGATATTGATGGAGATGGCGACGGATATCACGCATCCAGTGTATTTGCTGACCAGTGGGCATCTCTATTATGTTCATGCGCAGGTTCCATGGAGTTTCGTGATTGGAGCATGCCGGGCTTGACCCATATGACATTGCATGGTATTTTTTTGTCGTTTGTCCGGGGAATTCCGTTCGTACTCCGTAATCCCGGGCAATGATTCATCATAATTGGAACTTAACCGCAGTACATCATTAAATTTTATCTTTTTGATACCGATGACCACAGACTCACGCCCTGTGCAGACAGACGGGCAGGCTGCCGAAAATGGCCACCCATGCCCCAGCAATGCAGACGAAATTTTCCACCGGGCTCTTGACCTGCACCGACAGGACGAAGCGGACTCGGCGGTGTCGCTGTACCGGCAGGTAATTTCCCTGTGTCCGGAACATGTGGATGCCTGTTTCTATTTGGCTCTTCTCCTCCGCGACATAGGGGAACAGGAAGAGTCCGCCAACTGGTTGTACCGTGCCCATGAATTATTGCCCGATGAACCGGCAATCGCCTATGAGTTGGGTATAACCCGTTATTCCATGGGACAGCATCGGATGGCCATAGATCATTTTCAAAAAGTTCTTTCTTTGGACGACAGCCACTGGCAAGCGGCCTACAATCTGGGGACCGCGCACCTCGCCCAAGGTAATATAAGTGAAGCCATCAAGGCGTATCACCGCGCCGCGCAAGAAAATCCCCAGGATGCCGATATCCACTTCAATCTCGGCCTGGCCTGCAAAAGGGCAGGAAGGTTGGAAGAGGCCATGCAATCGTATCTGTGCGCAATGGAAATTGCCCCGGACGACCCTGAGGTGCATTACAACCTGGCCTTGATCTATAAAGAAATGGGATGCACGGATGACGCCGTCACCTCCCTGGAAATAGCCGTTGCCCTCCGCCCGGAATATGGTGCGGCACACGGAAATCTCGGAGTACTGTATCTTGATCAGGACAAGGTGGACAAGGCTATTGCCTGTTACCGGCAACTTGTCGAACTTGATCATAACGCTGCATCTGCCCGTCATATCCTCGCGGCTCTCACCGGCGAAACCACCTCGGTCGCTCCTTCTTCCTATATTGCCGAACTGTTTGACAGTTTTTCCGGTCATTTTGAAGAACGGCTGCTTGTTGATCTGGAATACAGGACCCCGTGGGAACTCAAAAGCTTGCTGCTCGCCGACACTGATGGACCTTCGTATTTTGAACGGCTTCTGGATCTGGGTTGCGGAACCGGTCTGGTCGGGCAGATTTTTCAGGATATAAGCGATTACCGGGTCGGGATTGATCTTTCTCCGAAGATGGTGGCGTCGGCCGCGGCAAAAAAGATGTATGACAGACTGGAGGTTGCAGAGATCGTGACCTTTCTTGAGCAGAACCAGGAGCCGTTCGACCTGATTGTCGCGGCGGATGTCCTGATCTATGTGGGCGATCTGGACAGGATTTTTGCCGCATTAGTCAGCGGGCTCGCCAGAAACGGCAGGGTCATTTTTTCCACCGAGCAAATAACGGGACAGGGCTACCAGTTGTGCCAGTCCGGGCGCTATGCCCACACCTTTTCCTACATCGAGAAGATGGCAGCCCGCCACGGGTTTCGGATATTCAGTACCCAGTCCGCCAATATCCGTAAGGAAAAAGGCAAATGGATCGCAGGGGATCTCTATCTGCTGGGGGTCTGAGGCCGTCTGCGCCGAGGAAAAACAATGCTGCACATTTCCAAGACAATCTTCCTTCCGGACAACGAGGTCGAATTAACCGGGATCCGGGCTCAGGGCGCTGGAGGACAGAATGTCAACAAGGTTTCCTCAGCCGTCCATCTGCGTTTTGATATCCGAGCTTCAACGCTTCCTGATTTTTATAAGGAGAGGCTCTTGGCCTTGAGCGATCAGCGCCTCACCAAAGACGGCGAGATCATCATCAAGGCGCAGCAGTTTCGCAGTCTGGAAAAAAACCGGGCTGACGCCTTGGAACGGCTGGCTGAGATTATAAGGGGGGCGGTCAAGCAGGAGCGGAAACGCAGACCCACCAAGCCCTCCCGCAGTTCCAAGGAAAAGCGGTTGGAAGGCAAGGAAAAGCGGAGCAGGGTGAAAGCCATGCGCGGCAAGGTTTCGGAGTAACAGTTATTTGCCGAAACCGCAGATGGGATAGGCGCATGTTTTGCACTGACGGCACAGGCCGCCATGCCCCAACATGGCCATGTCGTGTCGGGTAATCTTCTCTCCGCACAATACTCTGGGCAGGATAAGGTCAAACACCGTGATCTTATGGAACATGCCGCAGGCAGGCAACCCCAGCACCGGCACCGCTCCGATGTAGCCAACCAGAAACATGGCCCCGGGCAGGACCGGAGTGCCGTATACGATATCCTGTGCTCCACCCCTGGCAATGCCCTGCCGGGTGACGTCATCCGGGTCAACGGACATGCCGCCGCTGGTGACGATGAGGTCAGCGCCAGCATCCAGGCACGCCTTGATCTCCGCAGCAATGGTCTCGATATTATCCGGCGCGA
>JAHJTI010000125.1 GCA_018829945.1 Pseudomonadota bacterium
CGAAGAAGGCGACACAGACCAAGTACTCCACGCCTTTGATGTGGGTGTAAAAATCCACCAGAGTTGCCTGTTCACCGATCAAGCCGATTGCCACCATGTACTGGCGTACCACTTCGCTCAACCCAGCCTTTGAGAGGCTGAAACTTAATGCGGCAAGCGCCCACAATCCGACTACCGCACCCAATCCGCCCATTATTGCCATGAAAATTCCTGCGCCCTTCCGATCTGCAATTGCCTTTTCCATGATATTTCTCCTTACTCTCTTCATTTTCATCTATGATTTTGATATGATCGCAATCTTATTTCAGCCTGATTACATTCCTGTTACAGCGGCAAACCAGCTCCGACCCAGTTCAAGAATCCCGCCCATGGCGCTCATTCCGCCGATAAGACAAGCAATACCCCAAGTACCGATTAATGTTGCCAAGGCGAGGATTACAATCACGCCTGCTTTGGAGATACCCTCACTAATTGCTGCTTGATCAAGTTCGCCAAGACCGAGTCCTTGTTTCTGCATTGCATTCTTCATGATGAGCCTCCTATGAATTTGTTTTTTCGTCATTATCACGATTTTATTCTCGTTTGATTTAGAGATATTGCACAGCACGTGCCAACTGAACCCACAACACAAGATCAACTTTCCAATAAAACAAGTTAACTACTTGATTATATGAGAAATAAAAAATAGCCCTATAAAGTGAGCAAATTCACACAAATAACGTACTGGCCCAAAAAATCTTTTTTATATCAGTGTGTTGCAAGGAAACCGTGAAGACATTCCGGGGGTACCTACAACTAGACCTCGCTGCAAAGCACATGGACGGGAAAACCCAAAAAGTGTGGCGCACGGTATTTTCGCACCACACTTTTGTTGTTGGATGTGTGGCAAAGTGTTGCACCTGCAACACTTTGCTATTCCATAGCACATGCTCTCTTCTTTCATTGTGGCGAACAATGATTAACAGACATGTCGCCACGGATAGTTCAAACAATCTGGCTGATGATGCCTGAGTTATGCGCCATGTCTCTCCAGAAGAGCCAAGAGGAATACCTGAAAGAGATGCGATTCGTAGCCATTTTTGGGGGGCAACAAATAAACTAGAGCAAAAAGAAAACCTTTATCATCAAGTGCCAGGAATTCCCTGCTAAGCAAAAAAAATGCTGATCTGGATAATTTTCATTATCCAGATCAGCCACAAAAAAAAGCCCGGGCGAACCCGGGCCAGGAAGGAGGTGCTGCAAGGTTATCAGCGTTGGCCGGGAACCGTAACCTTCGGGGTATTGACATACTTGAAGAACACCGGGAATGCTGCGAAGAAGGCGACACAGACCAAGTACTCCACGCCTTTGATGTGGGTGTAAAAGTCAACCAGGGTTGCCTGTTCACCGATCAGGCCGATTGCCACCATGTACTGGCGCACCACTTCGCTCAACCCAGCCTTTGAGAGGCTGAAACTTAATGCGGCAAGCGCCCACAATCCGACTACCGCACCCAATCCGCCCATTATTGCCATGAAAATTCCTGCACCCTTCCTATCCGTCATTGCCTTTTCCATGATGTTTCTCCTTGTAGATTCAGTTTTCTTTATGATCTGAAGTGATCGCAATCTTACTTCCAGTTTTTTCACATCCCTGTTACTGCGGTGAGCCAGCTCCGGCCCAGTTCCAAGATCCCGCCCATGCTGCTCATTCCGCCGATCAGGCATGCAATGCCCCATGCGCCGATCAATGTTGCCAAAGTAAGGATGACACCAACGCCTGCCTGAGAGATTCCCTCACCGATTGCTGCTTGATCAAGTTCGCCAAGACCGAGTCCCTGTTTTTGCATTGTGTTCTTCATGGTGAGCCTCCTATGGGTTTGTTTTTTCGTTCTTATCACGATGTTTGTTTCGTTTGACTAGGAGACATTGCACACGGTATGCCAACAGGGGCTCGAATTTAGGGGGTAATTTTCCAATCCGCAGATGTAACCTGCTGATTACAAAAGAAATAAAAAAAACAAAAGCCTCTGCAAGAATCGACAAGAGAATTGATTGTCGAATACAAAAAAAGTCCCACAATATCAACAGATTACAAGTGAATTACAGAGGTAGTCGATGGTACAGAAAAGCAGGAGAGTGACAGGAGGTGCGACAAGGAGAGGAGAAACAAAAAGTGTGGCACAAAAGAGTGCCGCACCACACTTTTGCTGCAGTATGTGTAGCAGAGTGTTGCATGCGCAACACTCTGCTATTCGAGACCGTATGCTTTCATTTTGCGATACAGGGTGCTGCGATCAATACCAAGCAGTCGGGCTGCCTTGGCCTTGTTTCCATCGGTCTGGGCGATAATGCTGAGAATATGCGCTTTCTCGCTCTCCTGCGAAACAGGGGGAGAGCCACCTCCATGTGGGGTAGCCTCGGTTTCAGCCCCGGAAGATCCTGGTGTTGCACCAATGGTGCGACCGCCGGTACGAACCTCCTCCGGCAGATTGCCTGTGGTGATCGTATCATCCGCGCACAGCACACAGGCCCGCTCCACCACATGTTCCAGTTCCCGCACATTTCCAGGCCAACGGTACGCGTCGAGCAGTTGCAAAGCCTGATCGGAAATCCCGGTGATATTCTTGTTCAAACGTTTGCTGAACCGCGCCAAAAATAATTCCACCAGGATGGGCAGATCACCTTCCCTATCCCTGAGCGGCGGCAGAGTTATGTCTATGACCCGCAGACGATAGTAGAGATCCTCCCGGAACTCTCCCCGCTGGACCTTTTGCTTCAAGTCGGCATTGGTGGCGGCTACCACCCGGACATCTACGGTAACAGGCCTGTCCTCTCCAACCGGATAAAAGGTGCGTTCCTGAAGAAAACGTAACAGCCGTAGCTGCATGAGCGGTGAAATATCGCCAATCTCATCGAGAAACAGGGTCCCGCCGTCTGCCTGCAGGATCCTCCCCTCCCGATTGCGATCCGCTCCGGTGAAAGCGCCTTTCTTGTGACCGAAAAGCTCAGACTCCATGAGATTTTCCGGGATGGAAGTACAATCGAACTTCACCAGGGGCATGTCCTGGCGTGGACTTTCCGCATGAAGAGCCTCGGCCACCAGTTCCTTGCCGGTGCCCGATTCCCCGGTAATCAGCACCGAGGTGTCCACTTGGCCGACGTTTTCAATAAGGGTGTACACCGTCTGCATGGCACGGCTTACCCCGGCCAGCCGGTGAAAATAGGTGCGCTTGCCGCGTTTTTCCAGATCCTCCAACCGGCTCACATCGCGAAACACCAGAACCGCACCCAGAAAATCCTTGTCCTGCTGGCTTTCCAAGGGAGCGGCGCAGAGCCGAAAAACAACATGGCCGCCGCTTTCCAGATTGACCTCAATGCGGTGTTCGCTCACCGCTTCCCGGTATTCCAAGACCTGTTGCGCATCAGTGGCAAACACGGCAAAGGACTCGGGCACCGCCTCCAGGCTTGTACCGATGGCAAGACCGGGCATATGCGTTGCCGCCCAATTCTTGGCCTGATCATTCATCTGCACCACCCGCAGATCATGATCAACAGTAATGATCATATCCCGGACACTGCGAAAGATCGTTTCGAGGTATTGCTGGGAGCGCTCCTTTTCCCCGGCCAGCCGTTCCTTTTCCTTCCACAGGGAATACTGCTGCAAGGCCATGCGCGCGGTGCGCAGCAGATCGGCCTTTTTCACCGGTTTGGCCAGATAGTCAAAAGCCCCCAAGCGCACGGCCTCGGAAGCGGTGTTGATGTTGGGATAGCCGGTGACCATGACCATCGGACACTCCAATCCCAGCTCCCGGACCCGCCGCAACAAATCGATGCCGGAAGCCCCCTCCATGACGATATCGCTGATAATCAGATCAAAGGTCTGGTGCTCAATGAATTCCATGGCTTCTTCAAAAGTCGAAGCTGTCACCACCGGGCCATACCCCTCACGACCGAGAAACATCTGAAAGGTAAGACGAAGGCTCTCCTCGTCATCGACCACCAGTATTCTGGTTTCTGATTTGTCCAGATCAATCATTGCTGCTCCCTTGTAATCCTCAGCCGCCAATACGCACGGCACATTCGTTATGAACTCGTAAAAAAATCTCCGCAGGCGACTTGCGCAATTGCTGCCTCCTGTCGCTGCGGCATGATATTACGTAGTTTTTAGCCGCGATCACCCCTCATATGCAGGCAAATCAACAATCAGGGTGGTGTGTTCGCCCAGTTCGCTTTCCACCCGGAGCTGCCCACGAAAATCCTTAACCAACCCGGCGCTGATGGACAACCCCAGGCCGGTGCCTTCACCCGGTTTTTTCGAGGAGAAAAATGGCTCAAAGATCTGAGTGAGCAGTTCCTGCGGGATTCCATCGCCATAATCGGTTATTTCCGTTCTCACCATGGCGCCCCCCTGACCCTGCACGGCCCGGCAGCGTATTTCCAGTTTTTTGCCGGGATCCCGTCCAGGGTACCGTTGATTCAGGGCGTACCTGGCGTTACTGAACAGATTAAGGAAAACCTGCTGCAACTGCTGAGGATGCACCTTGATATTCGGCAGATCCTCCGGAATATCGGTGCGGATATTCACCCCGTCTTTCTGGAGCTGGTGTTTTATCAGGGACAGTGAATCGTTGATAATCGCCCCAACCCCGACGACCTCGGCTTCCTCCTCCCGCTGGCGGGCAAAAAAGAGGAGATTGCGCACGATATAGGCGATCCGTTCCCCTTCTTTGATGATGCGGTCAAGCATCTCCCGCTGGGCCAGATTGCCGGCCTCACTCTCCGCCTGTTCCTGACTCGAATCATCGAGCAGTACCTGTGCGTAATTGATAATGCCGTTAATGGGATTGTTGATCTCATGAGCCACCCCGGCAGCCAATTCGCCGATGGAAGCAAGCTGCCCGGCCCGCATGGTCTCGGCCCGATACATTTTTTCTTCGGTGACATCCCGCAGGAGAATCAGAACCTTGGTCTTGCCGTCGACATCGACAAAAGGCACGTAGCTCTGCTCATAATGGCGGTGATCGGACATGATCTCTTCGGTCCGCTGTATCTCGTTGCTCTCGATGGCGGCATGCATACGGCATACCTCGCAGGGCTCCTCTCGCTGCTTGTAGACCTCGTAGCATTTTTCTCCGATCTTGTCGCCAAAGGTCCGGCGCAGGATATCGTTCTGGTATTCGATCTCGTAATCCCGATTGAGTATGTGCATCCCATGATCAAGAGCGGAAAGAATACCCCGGAATTTATCCCGCTCCGTACGCAGCTGCCGGTCGATATTCTGCTGCTCGGTAATGTCGCCAAAGCTTTCCACGCCGCCGATGATCTTACCGTCGGCGTCCCGCAACACATCGGCATTTTTACTGATAATCCTGACCTGGCCGTCTTTGGTCCTGACTTCACATATCCGGTTGAGGATAGGTTTCTTGACATTTTCGGAATACACCCCGCAGCCTTTCACCGTGCAGGGCTCCAGGGCGAAGATGCTGCACGGTTGACCAAGGACCTCCGCTTCCGTATATCCGGTTATCTTTTCAGCCTTCTTGTTCCAACTGGTGATCTTCCTATCGAGGTCAACGGTGAAAATAGCACTGGGAATAACACTGTAAACAAGTTCCGCCTGCTCGCAGGCCTGAAGAAGCTGGTCCTCGGCCCAGCGCCGCTCATCAATCTCAAGGCGCAGAGTATCATTGACCTTCTTCAGCTCAAGAGTCCGCTCCTCAACCCGGTGTTCAAGCTCATCATGGCTCTTTTTCAGGACCTCGGCGGCAAGGTTAAGCTCAGTGACATCACGCAAGATCTCGATAACCCCAAGGAGAGTATCGTTGTCTCCCAGGAGGGGAGAGGCAAACACTTCGTATTGGCGAATCTCGCCGGTCTTCATGGTAATACTCTGAGAAACCGAGACCGCTTTGCCGGTTTCCAGCACCTCCATGAGTGGACACTGGCGCCCTGCCTTGTCACAGGATTGCTCGGCACCGAACAACACCCGATAACAATGCGAATTTTCAGAAAATTTCCCATCTTTAATCCGGGCGGCCGGAAAATCTCGGGCTGCCTGGTTAATGAGTTTTACCCGCATATCCGTCCCGATCACCAGGACAGGATCAGTCACCCCATTGATCACCGATTGCAGAAACCGGAGGTGATCCAGCAACATGCGGCCAATCGCCCGCCGGTCGTCTTTTGCGACCCTGCGCTCTTGCGTTTTCCATTTCATTATCGTTCCTGCTTGCCCTCCAAAGCGCTTACGCCTTGGCTCAGCACCTTGTCCATCTCATCGGCCAGATAGGAAAGGTGCATCTTTTCTTCATCCGCCAATCGCAAAAACAATGCTCTGGCCTCGCTTTTCTCACTCTTTTTCCCCATGCGGCCATACAGGTCGAAAGCCTGGGTCTCAAGGGCCATGGCCAGTTCCAATATATCCCGCTTGCTGTGCAGGTGGGCATCGGCCCGGGCAAGAAAATCTTCCACCCGGCCGCCACCTTCCATAACTCCCGCCACTCCCTTCTCCGGCAGGGCTTCCGGCCCGTGCGCCTGCCGATACTCGGCAAGAAGCCGGGCCTTGTGTTTATCCTCAAAACCCATCAGCCGGGTGTAGAGCTGCCTCTCCTCCCCATCCTGCACCCGCCCGGCCATGGTCCGATAAAATTCCTGCAACCCGTCCTCCATGGCATAGGCCAGACTTACCCCATCCTCATACTCTTCCTGCCCGGTAAAAAACTCCAGACCCGCCTCTTCCGGCCCGCTGGCCTGATGACCTTGCCAAGCCTTGATACCTCCAGCCATGTTGTAAACGCTTGCAAAATCCTTGCCAGCGAGCAGCTGAGCCGCAGCTTTACTTCTGCCGCCAATGGCGCAATACACAATGACCGGCTTATCCTTTTCAAGTTCACCAAGCCGTCCAGGTAATTCCTTGAGCGGAATGAGGATGGCCCCGGCAAGGTGCCCCTGCTCATACTCCTTGGGCTGCCGGACATCCAGCAACTGATACGCATCCGTACTCCGCTCTTCCATATACTCCTTTGCCTGGACCACACTGAAATCCTCGCCCGGCACGAACAGATTTTTCCAGTTCATTGCTCACTCCCTTGTTTGTTGTTGCTCGCTGCGCCCACACATTTCACGGAGTGTTGCGCGTAAAAGGCAGGGCCAGCAGACGCCAGAATCCGAGTTGCTCGAAGTCCCTGTGCGAACCGATGCCGATAACGATCTTTTCCTGCTCCACCTCGGTGGTCAAAGTGCCCAGCATCCGATCCCAAAAAGAAAAAATCACGCCATAATTGGAATCACGCTCCTTGATCCGGACAGAGTGATGTATACGATGCAAAAACGGCGGGACAAATAAAAGCACCCACACCCGTTCAAACCAGGAGGGCACCCTGATACTGCTGTGGTGAAACTGCACGGACAGGTTCACCAGGATTTCAAAAAGGACATAGGCCGTCAGACTGATACCGAAGGTATAGATAACCGCCAACCTGATCAGGCCGGTAACAAGAAATTCGCCCAGATGGAAACGATTTGCCGTGGTCACATCCATATTCATATCGCTGTGGTGGACCCGATGAAAGCGCCAGAGGAACGGCAGCACATGGGTGAGCAGATGCCAGAGGTAGATAAAGAAATCCAGGATCAGGATACCTGCTACGATCTTTAGCCAGCCGGGCAATGCCCAGGCATTGAGCAAACCGACATTTTTCTCCTGGCCGGCAAGGATCAAAGCAACAATAGCGCTGGTGTAGAGCAGGTGATAGACCGCCCCGTTCATGATGGACAACGGCAAATTGGCAAGCCACCGTCTGGCGCGGGCCATGGTTGGCTTTCGGTAGGAGAATCCTTGCTCGCACAACAAATAGAAAAAAACTCCACCCCAATAGAGGTAGGGCTTGATCGCATACAACTCCATGTTACTTCTCCTTTTTTCGGTCGCTCACTATATGGTTATCACCGTATAGCCTGCTTCCAGATATCTGGCCATTGCCGGATGCCCCTGCATCTCGTCGGCCAGGGGCAACCCCTGCGCCTCTGCCGCGGCCAAACTTCCCATCTTCTTGGCGCAGGCCCGACAGACGCAATCAATCAGCCCGCTTTTTTTCGCCTTGTCGTAGAGCGGCGCAAATGGGGCTTCCGGTTCGGCAAGTTCGTTAACAAGAGCCGTAGCCCTTCCCTCGATAACGAGTTTTACATCCCAGCCCCTGGCCTGCATATCCAGACCGTTCAGCAGGGCATGGGCAAAACAAGATGGTTCCCCGGCAAAGGCAACAATCACAATCTTATGATCCATTACTTCCTCCGTTCACATACACTATATAGATACGACAAATCCTTCTCCTCAAAAAGCTACCACGCTTTTTCCCAAAAACGGAACAAAATCATGTTTCATTTACACTGATTTCCCCATACAATAATGATCAGTTAAGAAAATCTTCAGGAGGTTTTGATGCACGATAGACCTGCCAGACTCAGCCTCACTGTGTATCTCAGCCTGATTCTCTCCATTTTTTTTATCCTGGCCTCCGTCGTCGTCGTTTTTCTGGTCCGGGAGGCGATGCGGGAACAAGCCCTGGTCGAGGCCAAGGCTAAAGCCACCATTCTTCTCGATCGGAATATGGCGACCCACGATTATTTCACCAACAAACTCAAGCCCGCTGTTTTCGCTCTTACCGAAAAATATCGGACACCTGATCATTTTGATCCGACCTGGATGTCTTCCACTTATGCCAACCGCAGCATTGATCAGTATTTCAGCGAAAGAAACCAAGCCAGATATTATTTCAAGAACTGCGCCATCAACGCCCGCACCCCCGCCAACGAAGCCGATGCCCACGAACGCGCCTTTATCCGGGAACTCAACGCCAACCCTGATCTGGACATGCGTTCTGATATCATGCTCATCGACGACCAACCGTTCTTTGTCGTCCTGCGCCGGGGAGAGACCATGCTCAAATCCTGTCTCCTATGCCACAGCACCCCGGACCACGCCCCCAAAGGTTTGGTGGATATTTACGGCCCGACGCGCAGCTTTTCCAGAGAACCCGGGGAAGTTATATCAGCAGTTTCCATCCGCATTCCCATGGCCGATGCTTACGCCGAGTCGGACCGCTTTACCCGGAATCTGTCCGGCCTCCTCATTGTTGTTCTTTTTGCCATACACCTGGCCCAATTTTTCCTCAACCGCTCGCTGATCATGAAGCCATTGCAGATCATCAGGGCCAAGGCCCGGCTTATAGCCAAGGATGAAACGCATCTGGGCGAAAAAATTGAATTGGCCACAAGCAAGGAATTTCAGGATGTAGCCACAGCCTTCAACACCATGTCGGAAAGTCTGCGCCACCAGAGGGACCATTTGGAAGAAAGGGTGGAGAACCGCACCCGGGAACTGAGCGAAGCCCTGGGAAAAGTCAAGACACTTAAGGGGCTGCTCCCCATTTGCGCGGCTTGCAAGAAAATCAGAGATGACCGGGGATATTGGACCCAGATTGAAAGCTATCTGTACAAACATTCCGACGCCGAATTCAGCCACGGCATCTGCCCGGATTGCAGCAGGAAGCTGTATCCGGAATTTTTTCCGCCGGACAAATCCACAGACCCGGAAGGGGCTTAGCTGCTCGGCAGCGGCAACCTCTTTGGCGCGGATATTCGCTGGCGCTGCTGAATCTACGCCAGCATCTTTCGGATCTTAA
Source organism: Pseudomonadota bacterium (assembly GCA_018829945.1). Classification (GTDB taxonomy): domain Bacteria; phylum Desulfobacterota; class Desulfobulbia; order Desulfobulbales; family Desulfurivibrionaceae; genus Thiovibrio. The sequence goes on from JAHJTI010000125.1 coordinate 9,665, forward strand.
GGGCAAGTTCGCCCGGAGAAAGCGGCTTGCTGATAAAATTGGCATGGGTTCGGGAAACGCCGTGTTCCTCAAGCATGGAATCGGTATATCCCGACATGAACAGCACCCGTATCCGGGGATCAGCCGCCTGCACTCTTGTGGCCAACACGTGCCCGGTCATCCCCGGCATGATCACATCGGCCAGCATAAGATCGATCTTTTCCCCTCCCTCTTCGACAATCAGCAAAGCCTCCCCGGGGGACGGCGCCGTCAGCACGGTATACCCCATGTCTCCCAGAGAATGACTAACAACGGCAAGGATTTCCGGTTCATCGTCAACCACGAGAATAGTCTCGCTCCCCTGGAACACTTCCAGAGCCGTGCTGGTTACCGCGGTCTCCACCGGGGCTTCCACCCTGGGAAAATACAACCGGAAAGTGGTTCCCTTGCCGGGGGCGCTCTCAATAACAATATAACCGCTATGCTGCTTGACTATGCCGTAGGCCGTGGCAAGCCCGAGACCTGTTCCCTTGCCTTGGGGTTTGGTGGTGAAGAAAGGTTCAAAGATATGTTCCTGCACCTCTTTGGTCATGCCTTCCCCTGTGTCACTCACCACAAGAACCACGTAGCGCCCAGGCTCGATATTTTCAAAACCGGAAAACTCGACCTTCTCCAGAACCTCCTCAACGCAGGAAATGGTCAAAACACCCCCGTCCGCCATTGCGTCCCGCGCATTAATAGCCAGATTCAGCAACACCTGCTCGATCTGGTGCTGATCGGCAAGGACCCTGCCTTCTCCGCATGATGCAACCTCCACCGCAACATCAATGCCGGGATGAATAAAACGCCGGATCATGGTGCTTAAACCCGAAACAACGCTGTTTAAATCGATAACCCGCACATCGACAACCTGATGTCGGCTAAAGGTCAGCAACTGGCGGGTCAGGGACGCTCCCCTGATTCCGGCGTCACGGATGGAACGCAGGGCATCCGCCAAAGGATCACTGTCCGGCAACCGCCTCAGATAGAGTTCGCTGTAGCTTAAAATCGTGGTGAGCAGATTATTGAAATCGTGGGCCACGCCGCTGGTCAACCGCCCGACGGCCTCCAGCTTCTGGGATTGCAGCAATTGGGCCTGCAATCTTTTTTCTTCGGTGACGTTGCGAAAAATGCAGCGGGTCACCTGGGGTTTGCCATCCTCGTACCTGCAGTTTGCCGCGCCCTGGATCATGATTTTGTCGCCGTTTTTCGCGACAAAGGTCGTGTCGATTTTATCGACCCGTCCCTGCTCCAGAACCTGCTGAAATGTCTCCATGCAGTGATCCATGCAATCCGGATCTATGATATCCACAATGGTGAGTTGCTCGACTTCTTCGGCCGAATAACCAAAAGTGGCCAGCCAGGAAGGATTGACCATGAGAAAACGGCCATCCGGCAAGACGAACTGGATCAGGTCACCGGCACTTTCAAAAAGGTCACGGTATTGCTCACCGCTTTCCCGCAGCGCTGCTTCCACCCGCTTACGCTCGGAGATGTCCCGGACAAAAGCGGCGATATAATCTTTCTCGCCAAGGGTAATACATACCGCATCGACTTCCTTTTCGACAATCTGCCCGCTCTTTGTTTGATGGGTGGTTTCGCGGTGCAGGTTGCCTTTTTCTTTCACCTCAACCCAACACTGCCTGACCTGCGGGCCGAAATCCGGATCGATATCGGCGAGGGTTAAGGCAAGAAGTTCTGCCTCGGAGTAGCCGAGATTTTTAACCGCGGCCTGATTCACATATACAAATCCGCCCGTGTCGGAGATCAAATAAAACTCAACGCTTGCCGTATCGACAACCCGTTTAAACACACTGTTTAATTCCTGATTAGCCACGCTGGATCCGATATTGTTGCTTCATTGATAATACGCTGCCCGAAAGAATTCCCCGAATATACCCCGCGCCAAAACTTTTGGCGAGAATTTGGGGCCACGGATTTTTTTGTGGTTTTGATTTTTTCAAGTTTCAAGGAGAGACGAGACAAACGCTTTCAAGCCTTCACCCGGATGAGAGCTTCAAGCTCACGCCAGTCCACGGAGCTTTGCCGACAGTTGCAGTCTTTGAGCAGACAAATCTGGGGGATCACCTTAAGTCCATGCCCCCCCAGAGAACCCTCCGGCGAGATATTGGCCGAGCGCAGGTATTTCTCCCGCAGGTCTCGGGTACACAGACAGCCCAGCACCGCTTGCGGATGATGCTGGCCGATTCGGCGCACTAGAAAATCCCGACTGCGCAACACCCCATCCTTTTTATGCAGCCTGCCGCTCACCACCACGGAAACATCCCGGTAACCCAGCCCTAAAGCGAGCTCCCGCATCTCCCGTAGACGGCACGGGATGCGACAATCCGCCTGACACAACAGTCCCTTCTCCTGATCGATAACCGTGGCGCACCCTTCTGCCCTCAAGCAGTAAGGCAAAAAAAGCATTCTGTCGGCATAGGGTGTCCGTGCAAACCGGTGCTTAAAGAATCGGTTCCCCGCTGCCACGACCTTGCGGACATAACCATCCTTGTCCATATTCGGAAAAATGCGAACCAGGGGCCTGTAGAAAAAAACCAGCACGGGAAGGGTCAGCCAGGAGGGAAGGGATAGTGTCATGATCTCGATGGTTGCAATATTTTTAACGAATCGTACAGACGCGGGTGTTGATTGGGCGGACGAAGGAAGTTTTCAACAGCCCTGCGGAGTTTAACTTACCATACTATTCCATCTCCGTAGACAGTTTTTGAAAAACGCAAACTTGAGTACGCCACGACAATTGCATTGGTTCCGTCTATCGCTGGTTATCAGTTGTCAGGTGCGATTCCCTGCCACGCCTCCAGCAAACCGACCAGCCATTTCTCTGCCAGACCCAGCGCTTCCGAAGAATTTTCGCTGTTGGCCAGACTCAACTGGGCCAAAATTACCTGGTAACTGTTGTGCAACGACTCGCCGGATTCCGGCGTCGTGGGATCGAGGACATTGTCCAGATAAAACAGTATATCCATTGCCTTGCGCAGACTTTCCGCCTTACGAGAAATATCCTTTGCAACCAAACTTTCCCGGGCGCTCGCCAAATGAAACAGGCACTTCTCATACAAAGCGATGATGTTGCTCACCGGACCGGAGGTTGCAACCATGGTCTTCAGATATTCCGAACCGGGTTTTTTCATACCCACTTCTTCCCTTGTCTCTGACGATGGGTTATCCCTGCGCCTCGCGCCCCATTTTTCATTACTATTCTCGCATATCAGATCGGGATTCCATACCGTCTTTTCATAGAAAAGTCTTCACTGTTTTGTACCTCCACAAAGATATCTCATTTACAGGACAATCGAGTTCACGATACTCCCGGGTATATGGTATCCTGTCTGATGAAAAGAAATCTTCCTTTTCACGCAACCGACCGCAGAAACCCACCTTCCATGCACGGGAGCAGTTATGCTTAAACTTGTTAAAACCACCTCGCGGAAAGCAGGACTCCCTCCGGGCAGCCCCGTATTCATCGGCGAAAAAGTCACTGAATCATTCGGCCTGGACATGGTCGATTACGATGCCGAGTCCCTTTCCCTCAGCACCCCGGTCCGGCTTGATGAGTTCCACCACCTGAAAGAAACCCCCAGCAATACCTGGATCAGGGTCCACGGCCTGCACGACGCAGAGGCGGTGGATACGTTCTGCCTCCGATTCGGCCTGCATCCCCTGACCATCGAGGATATTCTTCATACCGGGCAGCGTCCGAAGATCGATCATTACGACGATTACCTGTTCCTGGTCATCAACCTGGTCAAGTACGACGACACATCCAGAGAGATGAGCATGGAGCAGATCAGCTTCGTGCTTGGCCCCAGGTACCTGATCTCTTTTCACGAAAAGGACGATGATATCTTTGACGTTATCCTGGACCGCCTCCAAAGCAACAAGGGACGCAGCCGCAAAATGGGGGTTGATTACCTGCTCTATTCCCTGCTGGACAGGGTAGTGGACAATTTCTTTTCCGTGCTCGAAAAAATCGGCGAGGAGATCGAGGAACTGGAAGAGGAATTGATTGATGAGCCTTCCCCGGAAACCCTGCAATCCATTCACACCCTGAAGCGGGAAATGATCCTGCTCCGCAAATCTGTCTGGCCGCTTCGGGAGGTGATCAACGGACTGCAGCGGGACGAGACCGCGTTTCTGGGGGAC
>JAHJTI010000126.1 GCA_018829945.1 Pseudomonadota bacterium
GATGTCATGTGCTGTCTCCTCAAGAAAATGTCCGCCTGCATAGTAGTAAGAAAAATCCAATGAAGTCAAGCAGCTAATAGGAATGGTTGTTGTCTTCTTTTTGGCAACCTGCTATTTTGGTCGGTGAAAATAAGGCCGCGTCTGCAAGCCCTTGGTCAGTGAAACGGATTTGTTTGGGAGTCTTTTGCCATTCTTTCGGTAATGTAAATGGAAAAACCCGCACAGGATACAGGAAAAATAGCCAGATCCGCCGGAACTGTCGGAGTGGCTGTAATGTGCAGTCGTATCTTGGGGCTGGCCCGGGAACAGGTTTTTGCCATCTTTTTTGGGGCGGGTTTTGCCTTTGACGCTTTTGTGGTGGCGTTTCGTATCCCCAATCTCTTGCGCGATCTCTTTGGCGAAGGTGCTTTGAGCGCCGCTTTTGTCTCGGTTTTTTCCGATTATGAAACCAATAAAGGGGAAAAAGCGACCTGGGTCCTGGCAGGAAATGTCCTGGTTTTTATCGGGATCCTGCTCAGTTGCCTGACCCTGTTGGGAGTGTTTTTTTCCGGGCAGATCGTTGCTTTCATGGTCGAGGCCGAGTTTGAGTCTGTGCCCGGGAAAGTCGAACTCACCACGCTGCTCTCGATGATTATGTTCCCCTTTCTGTTGTTTATTTCCCTGTCTTCGGTGGTGATGGGGATTTTGAACACCAGGGGGCGTTTTTTCATTCCGGCTCTTGCCTCCGGTTTTTTCAACCTTGGTTCGATCGTCGGCGGCGTCGGTTTTGCCCTGCTTATGCCTCGCTTTGGTCAGCCGCCCATTGTCGGCATGGCCATCGGCACTCTGATCGGTGGATTGCTCCAGCTTGGCTGTCAATTGCCCGCCCTGTTCAAGGCCGGGTTTGTCTTTCTGCCGCGGCTGGATCTCCGCCATCCCGGCTTGCGCCGGATACTGAAACTTATGGCTCCGGCGGTGATCGGCCTTGCGCCGCTTCAGATCAACGTGTTGATCAATACCTATTTCGCCTCTTCCCTGGCCGAGGGCAGTCTTTCCTGGCTGAGTTACGCTTTTCGGCTGTTCTGGCTGCCGGTGGGCCTTTTCGGTGTTGCCTTGTCAACGGCGACCTTGCCGGTTATTGCCCGGTATGCCGCGCTTAAGGATATGGACAGATTGCGGGAAACCTATGCATCTTCGCTTACCTTGGCCTTTTCCTTGACCATTCCCGCTTCGGTTGGGCTGATGCTGCTGGGTGAGCCCATTACCAGGGTGATTTTTCAGCACGGCAGTTTTGACAGTCTGGCAACAACGAAAACCGCCGAGGCGTTGGCTTGTTATGCCGTGGGGCTTTTTGCCTACTCCTCGGTCAAGATCATGGTCCCGGTTTTCTACGCTCTCGACGAGACCCGTTACCCGGTTATGGGCAGCTTTTTGACCATGGCGGTCAATGTCCTGCTGGTCTGGCTTACCATTGATTTCCTGCAGCATAAGGCCCTTGCCCTATCCATATCTTGCGCCATGATCCTGAATTTTCTTTTTCTGAGCACGATTTTGTACAGAAAGCTTGGAGGATATTCCCTGCGGTATCTTTTTGCAGGGTTGGGCAAGGTTCTGTGCGCGTCTTTGGGCATGGCTCTCTGGTTGTTCGGGGTGCAATATCTCCTTGCCCCTCTTGTTCTGTCCGGTTTCCCGGGAAGTATTGTCGCGCTTGTGGTGGCGATTGCAACGGGGGGCACGGTTTACGGGGTGACGCTTTATTTCCTGCGCTTCAAGGAGTTGACTGTGTTGGTGGAGCGTACCCGCCAGCGTTTTGGCTGGGGGTGATGACCCTGTGGGTTAGGGTGCCTGGACTGATATCTGGCGCAGCAGGCCGAGTTGGGCCAGCAGAGCGGGGACTGCGGTATCGACTCGGAGGATACGACTCCCGAGACTGAACGGCACAAAACCTTGTTCATTGAAGCGTTGCAGCTCAAAATCAACCCAGCCGCCTTCCGGCCCGATGGCCAGGATAGCCCGTTGACCGGATATCCCATGGGCACCTTGGGCGATACTCTGCTTGCCTCCCGGGTGAGCAAGAAGTCGGATCGGGCAATCGGTTAATAAATCCGGCAGGAGGTCTTCCACGAATGGCCTGAAGCGGTTATGGACTGTGACCTCCGGCAATTTGGTGTCAATTGCCTGCTCTAGTCCAAGGAGCAGCGGTTCACTGAAGTCGCTGTTCCGGATGAGTGTGGAGTTGAAGAAACTTTTCTCGACCCGGTTTGCGTTTATCAGAAATATGCGGTCCACTCCCATGGAAGCCGCCTGGGCCAAGACCCGTTTCAGCATGATCGGACGAGGTACGGCCAGGATGAGGTCGGTGGGGGGGAAGGCGTGCGGTTGTATGGAGAGATTCACCTGAAGTATAATGCTGTGCCCGTCGATCTCCCGGATGCAGCCGGTGCCCAGCATGCCGCCGACCACTCCGACCCGGACGCTGTCTCCGACTGTGCTGCGGAGAATCTTGCGGATGTGTTCGGCGCGGCGACCGGTAAGGGTAACTTGGTTATCAATCAGTTCTTGGGGATGGAGTAATATCAGGTTCATGATGAATATGGTGTCAGGTTTTTTTTATAATTTACTTATGACGGTGGGGGTGATTGTATTCGCTCCGCTCCTTTTCGTCAAAGTTATACTGACGCCCAAATACCGCAGCCGCACCGGCAAACGGCTCGGTTTCGCGCTTGGGGAAAAGCCGGGCGGTTCCGGCTCTCCCTGCATCTGGGTGCACGCCCTGTCTGTGGGAGAGGTCGCTTCCGCCAGGAATCTGGTGCGTGAGCTGCGGTGCAGTCATCCCCAGGGGATTATCATTTTTTCCGCGTCCACCCGGGCTGGAGAAACTTTTGCGCGAAGCACGCTCGGGGAACATGTCGATTGTTTTGTGCCCTTTCCTTTTGATCTGCTGTGGAGCGTGAAGCGGTTGCTTTCCTGGGTAAATCCCGATCTTTTTATCTTGGTGGAGACGGATTTCTGGCCTAATTTTCTGCGTGAACTCACGCAGCGGGGTATTCCCTCTCTTCTGGTCAACGGACGGGTTTCGGAAAGTTCAATGTCTCGATACACCGCTTTTCGCTGGTTTTTTGCGCCGCTCTTCAATTCCTTTCAATCCCTGGCCATGCAAACGGAGCAGGATGCTGTCTGTATGCGCCACCTGGGTGTTGATCCGGAGCGTATTGTTGTCCTGGGAAATCTGAAATACGATGCAGCTCTGCCTGGAAGCAGCATCAAGACGGCTCTTGATCGAATGGATTTGCATATCCCGGCGCAGGCGCTGGTTTGGGTGGCGGGAAGCACGCATCCGGGAGAGGAAGAGATTCTCTTTAATGTGTTTCAAAAGCTTGTCCGTACCTATGCCGACCTTTTTCTCATTCTGGCGCCGCGGGATGTGGGGCGGGGCGCAGAGCTTGCGGCCATGGCGAATCAACGTGGCCTTCCGGCTTTCCGCCGCTCATGCAGCGAAACGGGAACGGGCTCGGTTTTGATTCTCGATACGCTGGGGGAATTGTCATCAATTTACAATCTCTGTGATGTGGCCTTTGTCGGCGGCAGTCTGGTGGACGAGCGCGGCCACAACCCGTTGGAGCCGGCGGTGCATGGGAAGCCGGTTCTGTTCGGGCCTTTCATGGAGGATTTTGCTGAGATCAGTGGCGACCTTCTTGCTGCGGAGGGTGGAGTGCAGGTCTGCAATGAAGAGGAGCTGTACGATTGTCTTTCCCTCTTGCTGTCCGATCCCGCGCGGCGTGAGCTGACAGGGCGCAAGGCACAGGGATTGATTGCCTCCAGACGAGGAGTAACCGAGGCGCACATTGCCCTGATCCGTAAAATGTTACCGCGGGAGGAGGGGAAATGAGGCCGTTGCTCAACGCGCTTTTTCTGATAGGGCGTTTCTTTTCGCCGGCATACAGCCTGGTCATGACGATACGTGCTTTTTTGTACCGCAAAAATATTCTGCTGCAATCCAAGCGGCTGCCGGTGGTGGTTGTCAGTATCGGCAATCTCACCTTGGGTGGCACCGGAAAAACGCCGATGGTCCGTTATGTAACCCGTTTGTTTTTGGACAGAGGCATGCGGCCGGCCATTGTCAGCCGCGGATATGGTGGAAAGGTAGGCGGCAAGGTCAATGTCGTTGCCGATGGCGCCAAGACGCTGCTGTCGCCGGAGATGGCCGGGGATGAACCTTTCATGCTGGCCGAGGCGCTGCCCGGAGTCCCGGTTTTGACCGGTCCGGAGCGAGCCAGGGTTGCAAAGCATGCCATTGAGAAGTTCGGGGTGAGCCTCATTGTCATGGATGATGGGTTTCAGCATCTCGCCCTGGCACGTGATCTTGATCTGGTTCTTTTCAGCGCTGGAACGCTCCTCGGCAACGGCCGGGTTTTTCCCGGCGGGGAATTGCGGGAGCCAATTTCCGCCCTTGAACGGGCAGATGGATTTGTTATTACCGGGGTAGACAACAACAACCGATCCAAGGTGGAGGTTTTTCAGCGCCGGTTGCAGGGAGCTTTTCCAGAAAAGCCTGTATTTACAGGGGAATATCTGCCTGCCGGGATTTGGCACAGCAGTCAGGATACGGTCTGCACCCTGGATGAGGCCAGGAAGATGGGGGTGTTCGCTTTTGCCGGGATCGCAAAGCCGGATTCTTTCCGTCAAATTTTGCGGCGGGAGGGATTTTCAGTTCACGGTTTTGAGGAATTTCGAGATCATCACGACTATACGGCTCATAATGTTGCAGCCTTGGTGGGCGCTGCCCGGGCAAGCGGAGCCAGGGCGCTTATCACCACGGAGAAGGATTTCGTCAAGCTCCGTCCTTTTTTCGGGGAGTTTCCCATTCTGGCTCTAACCATTGAACTCCATATGGACCCGAATTTTGATGTTTTCGTGGCCGACCACCTCTCCCGCTTTTCTCCATAACAACGTATTTTGTAAAAAGTCCTTTAAATCCGGGAAGATTTACTGGTGTGGTTTTTTTGCAACAACCCAGCTTTCCTCTGTCCTGGGAGGTTTCCAGCTTTTAAGTCTAACATTCCGAAATTAAACAGTTTTATTTGTTTCTGCTCAGTGTTTCTGGTTTTGGCCCGTATTTTGCATATATACTATTTGGATTTAATGAGCGTTGTAAAATACACACACCAGAAAAGAGTGTTCATCATATGGATTCATTACAACACACCATCAAAAGGCCGGTAAGCTTTGCGGGTATTGGCCTGCATTCCGGCAAGATTGCCACCCTTTCCATTCTGCCCGGCGAGGAGAACAGCGGGATTCGCTTTGTTCGCAGCGATTTGCCCAAGGCTGCCCCAACTCCTGCTTTTATGGACCGGATCATCGACACCAGGCTTGCCACCACCATCGCTACCGAAGACGAGGCGATGATTTCCACCACCGAGCATCTGCTCGCCGCTTTGTTCGGCATGGGCATCGATAACGCGGTGGTTGAGCTGGATGGCCCCGAGGTGCCCATCATGGATGGCAGCGCCGGGCCGTTTGTCCACGTTCTTAAGCGGGTGGGGCGTCGTCGCCAGAACGCCTGCAAATGGATGCTCAGGGTGAATAAGGAGATTTCCTATTCCGAAGGCGATTCCTTTGTGAAGATCCTGCCCTATGACGGGTTTAAGGTTACCTGCGAGATTGAGTTCAACCACCATTTGATCAAAAAACAGATCTTTTCCAGCGAATTGACCCCACAGAAATTCGCCAAGGAAGTTGCCGGAGCCAGAACCTTCGGGTTTCTGGATCAGGTGGAGAAGCTCAGACAGAGCGGCCTCGCTCTGGGTGGTTCTCTTGAAAACGCGGTGGTTATCGACGATGACGGCATAGTTAATGCCGAGGGACTGCGTTTTGCCGATGAGTTTGCCCGGCACAAAACTCTGGATGTGATCGGCGATCTTGCCTTGCTGGGCTTCCCCCTGCTTGGTCACGTCGTGACCAGGAAATCAGGCCATGGCCATCATTTTTCCTTGATGAAGCAGCTTGCCGCCCAACCCGAGCGCTGGGATCTGATCGCCTACGAGAAGGAAGGGGAGAATAAGGTGCTTGAAAAAGTGGTCCTGACCACCAAGGAGGCCGGTGATAAATTGTTGTCCTATCTGCTGCCTCCCAGCATTGCTCTTGCCGGACAACCTTGCTATGCCTGAGTGATGTAACCTCCTCAACGAGGAACGACCCGCAGATGTTGCAAAACTCTGCGGGTTTTTTTATGCCCGCTGTCCGGCCGGTGTCTCCGGGTACGAGGGCTGCCGTTGCCCACCGCGAATCCTGCTTGCAAAGGTGTGGGAAATTGGTAAGTTGCAGCAGTATTACTATTGTTGGTCCATCATGGTCGAGTTTTGTTTCGGCCTGTATACACATGAGGAGCAAGGTATGGGTTTTTCTGGGAAATTGGGCTTTATCGGCGGGGGGTTGATGGCCGAAGCCTTGATTAAGGGCATATTGGGGGCCGGGCTTGCGGAGGCCGGTCAGATTCTGGTTGCCGATCCTAGCAACGAGCGGCAGACAGTGTTGCAGAAGGAATATAAAGTCGCAACGTTTTCAGATGCTGCAACTGTCTGGACGGAATGCAAGGTTGTTGTTCTGGCTGTCAAACCGCAGGTCATCGGGTCAGTTCTCAGCAGTTCCCGCGAGATGATCCATGCCGAGCATCTGATTATCTCCATAGCCGCGGGTATTCCGCTGTCCGTGTTGGAGGGTGCTGTTTCCGGGCGCGGATGCCGAATGATCCGGGTAATGCCCAATACCCCGGCCATCGTGCTCAAGGGGGCGTCCGCCCTGAGCCCCGGCCAGGGCGTGACCTCGGAAGACATGGGTGTGGCCACCAGTATATTTGATGCGGTCGGTGTCAGCTGCGTGCTGGAGGAGTCCTACCTTGATGCGGTTACAGGCCTGAGCGGCAGCGGCCCGGCCTATGTGTTCACCTTTATCGAGGCCTTGATAGATGGCGGGGTCAAGGTTGGCCTTGCCCGGCCTGTGGCGCAGTCGCTTGCATTGCAGACGGTTCTTGGTTCAGTTCTTTTGGCCATGGAAGGAACCAGGCACCCGGCTGAACTTCGTGCCATGGTAACTTCTCCCGGCGGCACGACCATTGCCGGGTTGCATGAGCTTGAAAAGGGAGCTTTCCGGGCTTTGGTTACGAATGCAGTGGAAGCGGCCACCAACCGCTCCTGCGAGCTTGGCCGACTCGTGGCTACCGGTCCGGACAGCTCGAAATAATAATTAATCGTTCCGGTTGAGAAAATGCCACGGCATCACAAGACGGAGCGGAACAATTTGCTTTGTTTCCCGAGATGATGTTGCTTTAGATTGAGGTTGTAATGGAAATCCGTAAGGTTGGGATCATCTGCAAAAAAGATTCGCCCCCTGCCGTTGAGATGAGCAAGGAATTGCTCCCCTGGCTGGAAGAAAGGGGGATTTCCGCCGAGATCGATACAATTGTTGATGGCATGGACCTGCTTATTATTCTGGGCGGGGACGGCACTCTGCTGCATGTTGCTGATCAGGCGAGTCTTTTGCAGGTGCCGGTGGTCGGAGTCAATCTTGGTGATCTCGGATTTCTTACCGAAGTGGCGGTCAATGAGCGCTATGAGGTTCTGGAAAGGATTTTGGCCGGACAGGTGGTGGTTGAGGAAAGGCTGATGCTCAAAGCCAGGATTCATCGCGGCGGCGAGACGGTTGACTGGCGTTATGC
>JAHJTI010000127.1 GCA_018829945.1 Pseudomonadota bacterium
ATCTCAACATTCACCACATAGGAGCGACGCTCGCCCCGGGTATTCGCCGCGATAATATGAATCCGCAGATACCCGTCCACTTCCTGGAGAATTCCGGAAACCCGCTGTTCATTCTCGCCTGGTGCTGCTGACCGCCACACGGCCAGCGACTCGTTGCTGATCACCGCAGCCATTTGCTCGGCCAGGGTAGCGCCAAGCAGGGAAACCCTTTGCCTGGTTGAAAATTCACTGAGAACAATAAACGGCTCAATGGTTACCGGCTCGGGCGCAAAAAAACCGTGCATCTGCTCCATTGCGTCACTGCCGACCATGGCCACCAAGCCGGTGAGCGACGTGTAGTTTCTCTGCTGGCTGATCACCCCGTCGCCTGTCCCACCCCGACCATCCTCCTCTTTTTCCACGGCCCAGGACCCGCTCGCCCAAAAAACGCAGAGCAAAACAAGCAGCACCGCGGGCGTTGGAATACCGATTCTTTTGATGGCTCCAGATATCTTCATGCGCGGGACTCCTCTTACCGGCCAATGCCCTTTACGGCAATTTTATAGGGCGGTGCAGCCGGCTGGAACAAGCCGAGCAGTTCCCGGTTAAGCGGCATTGAGTAACGCCATGAGGTCTTGACCATCCCATCGTTGAGACGGACCAAACGGCCTTGGATGATCAGGGTTTTGCGGGTATTGGAAAAGGTGGTCACCACAACATATTCAAGTTCAGGCGCTCTGTCCGCCAGTTCGCCGATATTCCGGGTAAGGATGAATTCTCCGGTTTGCGGCAGGATGGTGATCTCCTTGCCCATGCGCAGCTCTGTTACCTTGAGGCCGCGGTCCGTCAGGTCGGTAAGCAGATATTCTCCCATGACCCTGCCGAACTCGGTCTCCCGCTTGAGATCGGAAAGAGGCACGGCATTGACCACCGCAATCCTGCCGGTGAAATTCTTATCGCTCTCTTCCTGCATATTGTAGAAAATCTTTCCAGCCACTTCCTTGGACATTTCAGACAGGAGATTTTCCGTGCCCAGGGTTTTTGAAGTATCCGGCATGTACTGATAGACGTTATATTTGGTCGGCACCCTGCGCACTTCCGCTTGAGGCGCCGGGACGGCTGGGCCTTTCTCTTTCGGCACATTGGCCACTGTGCTGCCGGTGCCGCCCTTGCCCTGAGCCTCTGCAGGGGAGGCAGCCTTACCTGAAACCTCCGGTGCCGGCGTCAGGACGGCTTCGGCCATTTTGACTTCCGTCTTGCCCTCGGGCTTGGCCTCCTGCTTGACGGTCACACATGCCGTGCCACCAAACAAAACCAGCACCAGGCAACAGAATATCGCTTTTCTCCTTCCCTTTTTCATCCTGTCCTCCCTGAACCGTTATGCTCTCTTCCCATAAAAAGCCATGTTTCTCTGCGTCCCTGCGGATATACTATCACACTCGTTGAAATCGCAGAAAGCCGCGATTTCAATCTTTCTTTTGTCTTCGAGCCTGTTGCTTTTTTCCCTGCTGGAAAGCCCTTTATAATTCAAGTTTTTTCAAATAGAGCGGCTCCGGTTTTGCCTCCCGGACAGAGGCGCTGTCCGCAAGCAGCAGCTCGGCCAGTTGATTTCTCGGGATTATGGCAGTAGCCGAGGAGAGGAGCTTGGCGCTCCTGTTGTCGATGATCCTGGCATTGATGACAATACTGTCTTTGCTGGGGGTGTAGGTGCCGGTGAGCATGGCGCCTGCAGCCACAGTCTGACTGATCTCGTTTGGGTTTCGCGAAAGACCGAATTCGCCGCGTTTTTCCTGAAGCATGACAGCCTGGCTTTTCCGGATCTCAAGCACCTCGTAATGACGCTGCTGCATCTCGTTCATCAACTGCTCCGCCAGATACCGGCCCAAAGACGAGGTGCGGGAGAGTTTTTTCAGTTCGACAAAGGTGCAGATCATAACGCCCTGGCCCAGATCGCCATTTTCCGGATCAGCATCCGCCAGATTGCGGAACAACTCGTTTGCCAGCCCCTGTATCTCGGTGCGTAAGGCAGCGGCTTCATTCACCGTGACCGGCGGAGCTACAACCGGAGCAACCGTTTCCACTATGGGTTTTTGAGGTTTATCCTGGGTGAAAGGCCAAAAAGCAAGGGCTTGAACCGGGAAAAAGAGCAGGGCCAACGCCACTATTATAGGATGGAAAGAAGGGGTCGGTCGGACAGGGTATTGTTTCCTTGGTAATTGCATATGTCGCCGTTCTCCTTTATTATGTGGCCCCGGAAAAGCCGTTTCCGGGCGCCGGACGCCATTGGCGGAAAAAACTCCCGGTTTGTCCTTAATCATCGGTTGGATAATACTTTGTCTTTAACAAAAAATTCTTTTCAGATTGAGAGGATAGCCCATTGACCCCTTCCAGATCGTGTCAGTTGGAGCCTGTTTCGCTCTCCGACAACCATATATGGTATAACCATTGAGACAGATAGCTATATCTTGCGGAAAAGCACAACGCCTTCCTCCACTGATTTTTTTTCTGCAATCCGCTCAAGAGGTGGAGCCATGACCGACCCGGAAAGTTTGCTGGCGGAAGAAATTCTCATTGTCCGTCACTCCGGAGAGATTCCGGAAATCGCCTTCCACGGCTCCCTGTATTATCTCTGCGAAGACCCGGACGGGCCGCAGCTCACGCTCACGGAAAAAGAGCGGGATATTCTGCGCCGACAGGTGGTGGCCCGCTACCGGGACATCCTGTTGCGGGACCTTAACCCGGAAAATCGGGACGCCACCATTTACCGAGGGTTGAAGCGCTGCATTTTCAACTGGGAACGGCTCGGTAAATTCTGCAAACGACAGGGCATGACCGTTGAGGATGTGCGCCAGGAGATTGCCGGGGCCTTGCGCTCTTTTCTGCATCAGGAGGCGAACGAGGTCCGCGCTGGGTTCCGGCAATCCTGCCTCAACTGCACCAAGGAGGAGCTGGCGGTTTTTGCCGGGGCAATAGGAGTCCGACCGGAGGAGCTGCCGGAAGGACTTGAGATGCTCTTCTGCCCGAAGGATTAGAAGATGTTGAATAAAGTCGTCTCACCGGTGAAAACCGGTGTCCAGCTTTTCTGCAGTTATCCTAAAAAGGACTGGTTTCCGGCTTTCGCCGGAATGACTGGGCATTGCGATTTCCGCCTTGCTGCAATCCGATCGGAGCTACGATGTACGGATTTTTTTGATCAACGAGGTGGTGGAGTAATTTTCCACCAGAGGGATGGAGAGGACCCGGCCGCCCGCGGCCAGGACCTCCGGCGCGCCGACTATTCTTTCCACCGGCCAGTCTCCGCCCTTTACCAGCACATCGGGCATCAGGGTGGTGATGAGCTTTTGGGGCGTTTCTTCGTCGAAAATCACCACATGGTCCACGCAGCCCAAGGCCGCGATAATCCTGGCCCTGCTCTGCTCATGGTTCATTGGCCGGTCATCGCCCTTGCCCAGAGCCCGCACCGACGCATCACTGTTGACCCCTACCACCAGACAATCCCCTTCCCCGCGGGCCTGCTCCAGATAGGTGACATGCCCCTGATGCAGGATATCGAAACAGCCGTTGGTGAACACCACCTTGCGGCCCACCGTGCGATAGCGGGCAGTCAAGGCCGCCAATTCCCCACGCTCCATAATCTTGTCCTGATCGTAAAACCTGTACGGGGTCGTGCCCACCGTATTGAAACGCTGCCGGATCTCCCGCATCCCGATCGGATCGATTGCGACCCAGGCTTCGCTCGGTTCCGAACCACCCTCGGCCATAATCGTGCCATCCGGCCCGATTATCAGGGAATGGCCGCCGAACTCGGTTTTCCCGGTTATGCCGCACCGGTTGCAACCCACCACAAAAATCTGATTTTCAATAGCGCGGGCCTGAGCCAGTGTCCGCCAGTGCTCGCGGCGGACGGCGGGCCACTGCGCGCTCACCACCAGAAGTTCCGCGCCTTGGGCAACCTGCGTCTTGGCCAGATCGGGAAACCGCAGGTCGTAGCAAACCATCCCGGCAACCGTCCCGAGTTCGGTATCCATCGGCTGAGGATTGTTCCCGGCGCTGAAATGCTGATTTTCAGCCATGGGGGCAAACAGCTGCTGCTTGCGGATCGACCCGGCAACCCCCCCCGGTCCGACAATGTACAGGGTATTATAGATGACGCTGTCGACCTCGGTGAGCACTTCCTCGGGCAGAGACCCGGCCAGAAGAATGGAATACTGCCCGGCCAGCCGCTGCATCTCATCCAGCACCTCCACCGTCTGCAGGGCAAAATGCTGGAGCCGGTCGTAGGCAAAGCCGCAGCTCCACAACTCGGGCAAGACGATAATGCCGGGACCTTCAGGGGCCAGACGGGCCAGAGCCTTACGCACCGCGGCAAGATTCGCCGCCGGTTCGCCCTGCTGCACGTCAAACTGCACAAACCCGGCATGGTAGCGGGGAGAATTCATTTCGGTGATATTTGTATTCATGGAGTAAGAATGACCCGCCCCACCGTTTTTGTCAATATGAGGTTGCAGGGATGAGCACGACCCTGTTGTTTCAGTGTTGACAGCATGTCTGCCGTGTGGGATGTTTTTGTTATGCTTGGAAACAAGCGTGTATTCACGGTTTGCGGGGAAAAGCACTCAGCATGGGGTAACAACCTCCGCAACGCATTGTTAACCACAGGACAGGCATTCTACTGCATCTATGGAAGTCACCCTCGCCCTTGCCATACTCCTCGGGGTCGGTTTTGCCGCGGCCAAGCTCGGTCAACTGGTCCGTC
>JAHJTI010000128.1 GCA_018829945.1 Pseudomonadota bacterium
TCCCCTCCCGCTATGAGCCCTGCGGCCTTACCGACTATATCGCCCAGCTCTTCGGCAATCTGCCCATCGTCCATCACATCGGCGGCCTGGTCAAGGTGAAGGACGGGGAAACCGGCTTTTCATACCGGGAACACAAATCCGCGGCCCTGATGGGCGCCATGCAGACAGCCCTGCACACCTTTCGCAAAAATCCCAAAAAAATACAGGCCATGCAGCAGGCCGCCGTAAAGGAAATTAACGACACCTACACCTGGGATAAAGTGCTGACCCGTTATTTATCGCTTTATCACGAGGCGCTTTCGCAGGTACAATAATATTGTGCCTGCGAGAAAAACGACAAGAAAAACCACGAACCGTAACTGTTCAGCAGTGCCGCAGATGCGCGAAAGAGGACTGCGAAGTGTGCTATTGCACATGAGCAGGCCGATGACAAAGCAGGTGCGGTGCTGCTGAACAGTTACACAGAAAGGAGACTGGCATGGCGATACGGATAGGCATCAACGGTTTTGGCCGAATCGGCCGCAACATCTTTCGAGCCATCGACAAAGACCCGCTCTTTGCCGACATCGAGGTCATTGCCATCAACGACCTGACCAACAACGCCACTCTGGCCCATCTGCTCAAATACGACTCGATCATGGGCGTGTACGATAAAGCCGTAACCTCCAACGAGGAGGGCATTGTCGTTGAGGGCCGCCCGGTGAAAATATTCAACCACCGTAATCCCGCCGACATTCCCTGGGGCGCTCTGGGCGTCGAGTACGTGGTCGAGTCCACCGGCCTTTTCACCGACGGGGAAAAAGCATCCCTGCATCTCGAAGCAGGCGCCAAAAAGGTGGTGATCTCCGCTCCGGCCAAGGGCAAGGTCAAAACCATCGTCATGGGGGTCAACGAAGACGAATACGACCCCACAGAAGACCACATTCTCTCCAACGCCTCCTGCACCACCAACTGCCTGGCGCCCATGGCCAAGGTCATTCTCGACCGCTTCGGCATCAAGACCGGGTTGATGACCACGGTCCATGCCTATACAAATGACCAGTCGATTCTTGACTTCCCGCACAGCGATCTGCGCAGAGCACGGGCCGCGGCGCTCTCCATGATCCCCACCAAAACCGGAGCCGCAGCGGCGGTATCCCTGGTTATCCCCGAGCTGAAAGGCAAGTTCGACGGCCTGGCGGTGCGGGTGCCCACCCCCAATGTTTCCCTGGTGGACGCAGTCATGGAGGTGGAAAAATCAACCACGGTATCGGAGGTGAACCAGGCACTCAAAGAAGCGGCCAACCGCTATCTCGGCTATTCAGAGGAACCCCTTGTTTCCATCGATTATCAGGGCAATCCCCACTCCTCGGTGGTGGATTCCCTGTCCACCAAGGTGATCGGCACCTCGGTCAAGGTGCTGTCCTGGTACGACAACGAATGGGGCTACTCCAACCGGGTGCTCGACCTGATTCTGATGATGGAGAGCCAAAAACCCTTGTAACAGGAGGTTTATCATGGAAAACAACGATCAGGAAAAAGACAAACTTGCCCAGAAGTACGATATGCTGGCCGGTAAATTCAATGAATACTACCTGGCAGGAAAGGAACGGGGGCGCGAATCAATGTCTGCGGCCCTGGAAAATGCCCGGGAGAAGATGACCGCCCTCGGCGAGTTCAGCGCCGAACAAGGGGAAGAATTGAAACAATTCCTTGCCCGCGATCTGGATCAGACCATCGTCGATGCCCAGAAACTGGGCGAAGAAGCCAAAGAACGGTTCCACCCCTCCCGCTTGGGCGCAGGTGCGCTTTCCTCCCTTGCCGCCGTACTGGAGTTGACCGGCAATGCGCTGCGTTCCCTGAGTGACAAAACAAAGGAAACGCTGACCTACAAAACCGGCGAGATGACCTCGGCCGGCACGTTGACCTGTCAGTCGTGCGGGGAGAAAGTGCAGCTTAAAAAAACAGGGCATGTGCCCCCTTGCCCAAAATGCAAGGGCACCACGTTCAGCAAGGGCTATTGAGTGCAAGAACAGTGGTGATGGAGAAATGACAACAGGTCTCGCTCGCACCATGTTTTGGATCTTTGATGCACTCCTGTCGGCGGCATCACTCCCATTGCCCGCTGAATGGCAGATGGGCGGATTTGGCCGGTTCGCTGCAAGCATAATTAGTCGCGGAACACCGTATTTGTTGAGAAAATTGCCGGCATTTTGAGTTCTGGCAAAGCGTATTTATGTGATAATGGAACAAAAAATACAATTGCCTCTGTACCAAATGTAGACATGAGAGGACAAATTCTGGTAAACCAAAAAAATGGCCGCGCTACGGGCCGAGGCAAAGTACATATTCCGAAGCCGAAGGAGAGAATTAAACCAAGGGAGGAAGTGAGAATGTCAAAGGCCAAGGCTACATCAAAGGTTGCCGCAAGCAAGTCAACAAAAACCGTGGCAGCTAAAAAACCGGCAGCCAAACCAAAAGCAGCTGCAAGCGCAGCTGCCAAGGCAAAAGCTCCCACCAAGAAACCCGCGGCTAAACCTGCGGTAAAAAAGGCTGCACCAAAGGCAGCCGCAAGCAAATCAGTAAAAACCGCGGCAGCTAAAAAACCGGCTGCCAAAGCTAAGGCTCCTGCCAAGAAAGCCGCGGCTAAACCTGCGGCTAAAAAAGCTGCACCAAAGGCTGCCGCAAGCAAGTCAGCAAAAACCGCGGCAGCTAAAAAACCGGCAGCCAAAGCTAAAGCTCCTGCCAAGAAAGCCGCGGCTAAACCTGCGGCTAAAAAAGCCGCACCAAAGGGTGCCGCGAGCAAATCAACCAAAACCGCGGCAGCTAAAAAACCAGCAGCAAAAGCAAAGGCTCCCGCCAAGAAGGCTGCGGCTAAGCCTGCAACAACCAAAAAACCGGCTGCCAAGCCTGCGGCAAAAAAATCTCCGGCAACAACGGCTGCTAAATCCGTTTCTGCCAAGCGACCCGCCAAAAAGTAGCAGGCTTCTTCGGAGCAGGTCGGGGGTGGATGCACAAACCCGGCCTGCTCCGGCCTCGCCTCCTCGCGTCACGATTATAACAGTTCACCTCTCGTTGTCTCGTTGCTGTAATATTTTGAGCAACCAATCAGGATTGCCATGACCACCGAACACACCCCGCCGGAACTGGAATCAGACGCCCTTAAAGCCAATCTCCTTGAAACCGCGGTGGAATCGGTGACCATCGATGATTCGCTGCTCCCTCTCCTGGATATCGTCAATAATTACAGGGGTATAAGCAAGAACATCGAAGCATTGCTGTATGAGGTCAGCCATCCGTTCCGCAACTGGAAGATGATCCTGCCCCGACTTCGCTCCTTTGTTCTCAAGAATATCGATCATTATTTCCGGCACGAACAAGGACCGAAGGCGTTCTCCCTCTTCTGCACCATTTTTTTAAAGGCGATCGAGGACAGTCGCAGGAATGAACCCCTGCTGGCAACGGCCATGGAAGGGTTACTGGCCTACCTTGACAAGCAAATTTCCCTGCTCACGCCCGAGAGCCTGCCGCATTACCAGGCGGCGCTGGCCGACTGTTTTGATGATCTGCACGGTTTGGATGACGAAACCCTGCTTCTTCTGGTGCAAGGTCACCATCCTCTTGAAAAAAGCCTGACCCGGCTGCACGAATTTTGCCTCACCGCACCGGGCTGCCCCGTCGAGTCGCACGCGGCCAGACTCCTGCAACGGGTTTTGGGCCTCAACTACCGTTACTGGCTGGGCGAAGAAGACCCCTTCACCTGGTTTACCGAGCAGTGCGGGGACCTCTGCACGGGCTGGCGTGCCGGCTCTCTGTTCAATTCCATCTCCCACCAGAAGCTGAACGAACATCTGGCATTGGTCAACGGTCTCGACCCGCATGGTCCAAAAGCTCTGGAAACGATGCTGGTCCTGCCCAACCACCTGGACATCATCCGACTCTACAAGCAGGCTCCGGACCGGCTCGGGGAAGAGATCGCCACCGACGACCTGGGCGTGGACCGCTTTGCCGAAAACCGCAAGCTGCTCTTTCTCTTCCGGATCATGGATACCGCCGGTCTGGCTCTGATCCACGAGGAAACCCTGCGCGAGATCAACCGGGGATTGGTCCTGCTCATCCGCCAGCAGACCTTTGAGGAGATCGAGCGCTTCCTGCTCACCACTCTCCAGCTCCTCAAAGCAAATGTCAAAAAATATCCGCACACCTCGCTGCAATGCATTCAGGTGCTGGGATCCGAGGTTTTTCAGCGCGGCAACAGCCGTCTGGTGGAAACATTCCTCTTCGAAACGGTGCGTTTCGGCTTCCAGTACGCCAATTTTCAGGGGTTAAACGATGACTGGCAGCCCATTACCAATCCGGCCCATCTGGCCAACATCCGGGTCTGGCTCAGTCTGATCATGCAGGAGCCCAAATGGTGCTCCACCCTGTTTTCCGCACTGATCATCAACCTCAAGCTCTCGGGCACCTGCGTCAAGGATACAGATCTTTTTCAGCGCGACATCACCCAGCTTTTGAACCACCCCATCGAGCCCATCTACAACCTGGCCAAGCAGTTTGCCAAGCTTATGCCGGTTTTCTTTAATGAAATCGGGGCGGAAGGGCAGCTCCGCGATGTGTCCACCGAGCTGGACGAGATGCACAAGCGCAAGGACCGACTCATCCATTTCCTGCGCAAGCAGAGTCATGTGGAATCGAGCAACCTGATTGTCGATTTCATCGAGGCGATTTTCCGTTTCTGGCAGACCCTGGACAAATCCACTCTGGAAGGGTATCTGCCGGAGGAGGTGCTGCGGGAGGTCACGACCCAGGGGCCATTCGTCGATGACCTCCACACCCTGATGGGCCGGGTGCTGAGCGACAGCCCCATCAGCAAGATCGAAGATTTGCTGACCTGGGACGATCACCGCCGCGACACCTGGCTGGCCGCACAGGAAGGGGTCGGACCGAACGAGGTTCGGCGCTTCACCCTGCTCATCGAGATGTACAGGCTCTGCCACCAGAAGTACAATCTGGGAGTGCAGGAAATTCGCCACCAGCTGCATCTTGCCGCCAACAGCGGTTTTCCGGAGATGGAACAACTGCTGGCCGATCTCGAAATATGCGACACTTTTCAATGCCTTGATGCCCTGCTCGACACCCTGGAAAGCCTCAAGGAAACCATCCAGAGCCCGGAAACGTTCGAGGCCAAGGAGGACATCTACTACAAACGCCACATCGCCGTGGACATCCCCTCGGTTTACGGCCGCTACCGGGAAAAAAAATTCGATGCCCTCGGCCTCACCTTCCGGCTGGAAAACCTGGCCAACGTCTATCTGGAAAAGCTGCCCGAAACCGTCAACCTTTCCTTCATCACCAGGGCCACCTTTATCCGGATCATGAAGTGTTTACGCCTCTATCTGCGGGCGTTGAAAATCGACGGCATCACCAGTCGGCGGCTGGAAACCTACATGTCGCTGCTGGTCAGCTCATTTAACATCAAACGCTTCTCCTACACCCAATACCTCGATATCTTCCGAGGCTTCACCGAGGGGGTGAAGGACATCATCTACACCTATTACACCAACATCCACGAGAACAACCTCTCCATCATCATCCCCAAGATCGGCGAGGCCAATCTGCTGCCCAAGCACCGCTCGCTCTGGGAAACCGACGATGTGTCCGGCAGTATCATCCGGCTTTCCGAAACCTTCATGCGGGATCTGATCGCCACCACCTTCGGTCTCCAGCATCTGGATAATTTTATCACCCGAATCTATCAGACCCTTGAACACCAGAAAGAAATCCTCAGCGAGGAACACCTCGACCTGTTGATGACCTATAATCCCGACCGGGCCGTGAGCTGTCTGCACCTAGTAAACCAGCACACCAACAATCTGATCCTGCTCGGCAACAAAGGCTTCAACCTGATGGTGCTGGCCTCGGACAACAAACCCGTGCCGCCCGGTTTCATCATCACCACGGAGATTTTTCGCTGCTGGCCTGTGGTCAAGGATTTCTACAAGGCCCGCGACGAGTTCATGGGACAGATCAAAAAAACCTTGGCCGAGCTGGAAAAAAAGACCGGCCGGAGCTTCGGCGACCCGAACAACCCCTTGCTCCTTTCGGTGCGCAGCGGCGCCGCCATCTCCATGCCGGGAATGATGGCCACCATCCACAACGTGGGCCTTAATGAGGAGATCAGCCGGACCTTTGCCGGGTCTTCCGGTGAAGGGTATCCACCGTCCTGCCAGATCGACTATCTGGCCTGGGACAACTACCGGCGTTTTCTTCAGTCCTGGGCCATGGCCGAGGGTATGCCGCGCGAGGTTTTCCAGACTCTGATGGACGAGGCTAAAACCCGTTACGGCATCATGGTGAAAAAAGATTTTTCCGCAGCGCAGATGCAGGAACTGGCCTTGGAGTACCAAAGAAAAATCCGCCAGGAGGGCATCGGGATTCCTGCGGATCCATGGCTGCAGCTCACCGGGGCGGTGGAGCTGGTGCTCAACTCATGGTATACCCAAAAAACCAAAGAATACCGCAGCCTGATGGATGTCTCCGAGGCATGGGGCACAGCGGTCATCATCCAGACCATGGTCTATGGCAATCTGGGGTCGGAATCAGGCAGCGGCGTACTCTTCACCGCCCACCCCTACCGCAAGGTAAGCCGGGTGGCCCTGTGGGGCGACTATGCCACCGGAGATCAGGGGGAGGACATCGTCAGCGGTCTTGTCGCCACCCAGCCCATTTCGGTGGAACAGGCGGAACTGGACGGCCGATCCGAGGAAAACAGCCTGGAGAGGAGGTTCCCGAAGGTGTACGAGCGGCTGCTCGCCATTTCCCGGGAACTGGTGTACGAAAAGCGTTGGAACCCTCAGGAGATCGAGTTCACCTTTGAAGGTCCCGAAGAAAAGGATCTGTTTCTGCTCCAGACCCGGGACATGATCACCATCAAGAAACGGGAAAAATTCTCGGTTTTCAAGGAAGGGAAGGATCTGGAGAAAGCCATGCTCGGGTTCGGCATCGGCGTTTCCGGCAGCGCCCTTTCGGGCCGCGCCGTGTTCACTGGAGCCAATATCCTCCGGCTCAAGGAGGAAGACCCCGACACCCCGCTGATCCTGATCCGGCAGGATACCGTGCCGGAGGATATCAAGGAGATCGCCATGGCCGAAGGGTTGCTCACCGCCCGCGGCGGCCAGACCTCCCATGCGGCGGTGGTCACCATCCGGCTGGAAAAAACCTGCGTGGTGGGCTGCAACGCCCTGAAGGTGTACGAGGCGGAAGAACGCTGCGAGATCAATGGCCGCGAGATACGTTTCGGCGATACCATCAGCATTGACGGGCGCAAAGGATTATTTTTGCAGGGCGCTCACCCCATCAGAGAAGAGGTGCAGATCCTGCCGCTCTAGGTAACCACTTTGACTTTTTTGTGTTTCTGGTGATACCCGACCACGGTGGCGGCCAGGCTTTTGACCTCAAACGGCTTAAGCACATACCCCTGGATGCCGAGCTTGACGCAGGCCACGATATCCTGCTTGTCGGTGACGGAGCTGACCATGATTACGGTGGTCGTCTTGTCATGCAGGGTCTGGCGGATGGCCTTCAGGGTGGCAAAACCGTTCATGTGCGGCATCATGATGTCCACCAGAATGATATCGGGCCTCCAAGCCTTGTAGGCAATGAGAACTTCCTCACCGTTGGTGGTGAGCCGCGTTTCAAACTGCTCCGAGTCCCGAAAGGCTATCTGTAAAAGCTGGCGGGTTACCTCTTCATCTTCGGCAATCAGAATTTTTAATTTTTCAGCCATATACCTGCAACCTTGTTGTAAAAAGGGTCGGGGTGTCCCCCCGCTTTCTGAAAAAATTCATCCAGAGAATGCCACAGTTTTTTTAAAAGACAAGTCGAATTATCGATGCGGCCACAATCGCAACCGGAGCACAGCATGCGGGTTTGGGACATTCATCCGGGATTTCTTAACCGACAGAGCCTGTTGGGGGAACACCGGGAAATCCATGCCATCCACACCATTATCATCCAGGGGAAAAAAGGGTACTCCCGCCACCCGGAAACCCTCCGCTGGCAGGGTCATCTTGGTGCCCTGCGGCTTCGGCACGAACAGGTAGTTACCGAGATGCGGGTGCGCGGCTTCAATCATTTCAGCCCGCTTCCCGCCTCCGGGACGGAGATCATCTGGCCAAGCGTGTTCATCGATGCCCCGTCCCGTCAGTTTGAACTGCTCGCGGAGAAATACGCCCATAAGGAGCAGGGGAGACTTCCCTTACCGACCAGCGTGGACGAACTTCTTGCCGGCCATGCACAGGCGTTGACCAACAGCGAACTCCGGGTTTTCGAAACACAACCAGCCACTCCTGACACCTTTGCCTCAGTGGCCTCCGCCCTGGTCAAGCTGTTGCGACAATCAGCAACCTGAAAAACACAAACCGCCGTTTTGATCGGCGCACTCTTCTCATCCTACCTACTCCGCGCAAAAGGCTTCCCGCACCGCGCCATCATGATCCAGCCTGCAGGCCAGGATTGCCGGATCATGATAAAAAAGCAGCCAGGCATCCTTATCGAGCGCCTCGCCTAAAAATCGCTCCTTGGCCGCAACGGAATCCAGGGGAAAATTGTCGTAGGCCATGATCCAGAGGGGATTGCTGTAGGCGGGCATGGGCAGGAGATCCCCCAGATGCAGAGCCATCGCCCCCTCTGATTCCAGCCAGACCGCCTGATGCCCCCTGGTGTGTCCGCCGGTGTGCACCAGCCGTAAGCCCGGAACCACCTCGCTATCGCCATCGATCAGACGCAGGTTCTTTCCCTCGGTCAAGCCCACGAAGTTTTCAGGCCAGTACGATTCAGCCGAGCGTCTGTTGGGAGCCAGCACATCTTCCCATTCCCGACGCTGGATATGGTGCATGGCAGCGGGAAAAGTCAGCTCCAACCCGCTTGTTTCGTTGTACATGGTGACCCCTGCGGCATGGTCAAAGTCACAGTGGGTGAGGATAACATGGCTTATCGATTCGCGGGAGAGGCCAAGCCTGGCCAGGCCGGACAAAAGTTCCCACTCCCGCCGTACCCGGAAGATCGTTTTCTGTTTTTCGCTCAGCTTGTTGCCGAGACCCGTCTCAATGAGTACGTTTCCATGGGGGGTTTGCACCAGCATGGGCGAATTTGCCAACCGCACATAATTATCCGGAGTCCCGGCGCATTTCTTTTCCCAGAGGACCCGGGGCACCACCCCGAACATGGAGCCGCCGTCGACCTCAAATACCCCGCCTTCCAGCCAGTGAATGGCAAAGGCGCCAAGCCTGAATTCCTGAGACATCTTTTGTTCTCCTCGGTTTTTTTCATGCTACAATATCTTCATGAACACCCCAATCACAATCGGCATCAGCGCCTGTCTCCTTGGCAAAAACACCCGTTACGACGGCGGAAACCTCCACGCCCCTCTGCTCGTTGAGACATTAAACCAATCCGCCACCCTGATACCGCTCTGCCCGGAGGCGGAATGCGGCCTGGGCGTCCCCCGCGAGCCCATGCGCCTTGAAGGGGATCCGGAAAACCCAAGGCTGATGACCGTCACCACCCGGAGCGACCTGACCGACCGAATGCAGGACTGGTGCACACGACGTTTGGACACGCTTTCAGGTCAACCCTTGTACGGCATGATCCTCAAAGCCCGCTCGCCCTCCTGCGGCAAGCGGGTGGCGGTGCATGGGGCAGAGGGTAGAGAACTCGCCTACAGCCCCGGCCTCTTTGCCGGTATGGTCATGGAGCGCTTTCCCGCCCTGCCCGTTGCCGATGAGGAGGAATTGCGCGATTCGTCCCTTCTTGCAGATTTTATTGCACGCATCACCCTGAAACAACAGAGTAAACCGGAGAACCAACGATGATTATCGGCGTGCCCAAGGAGATCAAGGAAAAAGAGTTCCGGGTGGGGATCGTACCCTCCGGGGTCAAGGCCCTGGTACAGGCCGGGCATACCGTGCTGCTCGAGCAGGGGGCCGGGGAGGGCAGCGGCATAACGGACGAGCAGTACAGCAGCGCCGGTGCGACTCTTATACCCTCGGCAGCCGAGGTCTGGGCAAAAGCCGACCTGATCATGAAGGTCAAGGAACCGCTGCCCCCGGAATATCCGCTGCTGCGCTCCGGGCTGATCCTTTACACTTATCTGCATCTGGCCCCGCTCCCGGAACTGACCCAGGCGCTGCTCGATGCCAAGGTGACCGGGGTGGCCTACGAGACCGTGCAGCTCGACAACGGCTTTCTGCCGCTGCTGGCCCCCATGAGCCAGGTGGCAGGGCGCATGGCCATTCAGGTGGGCGCCCATTTTCTGGAAAAAGAAACGGGCGGGCGAGGGGTGCTTCTGGCCGGGGTACCCGGCGTGGCTCCGGGCCATGTCACTATTCTGGGCAGCGGCACCGTGGCCACCAATGCAGCCCAGATGGCGATAGGTCTTGGCGCGGAAGTGACCATGCTGGGTCGCAATCTCCGCCGTTTGGCCGAGCTGGACGATCTGTTCCGGGGCCGTCTCACGACCCTGGCAAGCAGCCAACACACCATTGAGGAAGAACTTGGCCGGGCCGACCTGGTGGTGGGCGCGGTACTGACCCCGGGGGCTCGGGCGCCAAAACTGATCAGCCGGAAGATGCTTTCCCTGATGCGGTCCGGCGCGGTGATCGTCGATGTGGCCATCGACCAGGGAGGCTGCGCGGAAACCTCCCGCCCGACCTATCATTCAGACCCGACCTATACGGTGGATGGCATCATCCATTACTGCGTGGCCAACATGCCCGGCGCGGTGCCGCGCACCTCAACCTTTGCCCTGACCAACGCGACCTTGCCCCATGTCCTGGCCATGGCCGACAAAGGTTTCGCCCGGGCAGTGCGGGAGAATAGGGCTCTGTTGCGGGGGGTGAACGTGTACCAGGGGAAAATAATCAATCGTGAGGTGGCGGAATCACAAGGCAGAGAATGGAGTGAGGTTTCTTTTTGACCTCACCAAAGGCGGAACACTTTTTTCCCATCCTGCATGGCGCCACGGACCTTCTCCATATGGCGCAGGGCGGCGATTTCCCGCTGGATATCCGCTGGCTTGCCCCCCAACCGTTCCGAAAGAACATCGAGGCTGACCCCTCCGGTTTCCTGAAGAATTTCAAGAAGCCTGGCCTGCAAAGCATTTACTGCGGTACCGCCGTCGCTGTCCTTGCAATGCATGGCGCTGCGCACAGCCCACGGGTCACAGGTCCGGCTCGGAGAGAACGCGTCCATATAGCAATCCTCACACAGCACCTGGCCGTGGAAATTCTCGCCGCCTTCCGCATTGATTGGTTCACTACAACGGTCGCATTGCATCATTCTGCCTCTTCTTTTTCAATATCCCCAAAAGCCCGCCGCACCTCCTCAAGATGCTTGCGGTATCCCTCGGCATCTCCATACTCCATAAATTTCGCATAACGGCTGTGCATGGCGGCCAAGCGGCGGGCGTGCTTGATCGGGCACCAATACTGCTCGGTGCGGGCCGCCACTTCCTGAACATAGGCGATGAGCCCGTTGAAATAGCTGCAGTACATGCAGTTGATTTTTTCAATGATATTCAGATAGGCCAGGGAGTGGCGGTCTATGACAATGTAACGGCACCGCTTCACCCTGGGAATGCCGTAAATCCGGAAGCACGTGACCTGAAAAGCGGTGACCGACAGGTCCAGAAACAGGGCCGGAATCAGCATGAACCAAATAAACGGCGCGGTAAGGAGATTGAAAAGCGAGGCTTCGGACAGATAGGGCGACAACCGCTGCATCAGATCCCGGTGATGCCTTTTCACCTCGGCCTCAAAACGGACCTTGCGCCCGATCACGCTGTAGTAGAACTCATCCTCCTTTTTTTCGATCTCATGGAGAAGTTCTTTTTCAAGCTTCTTGATCGTCTCAAGAATAGCCGCTATTCTGGTATCCATCGTTTTCGCGTGGCCTTTATATTTTTATCTGATTACCATCGAACTTCAGCCAGCACTTTGGTGCCATGCGTCAACCAGTTGATTGTCCTTATTTTGTATCAAAGGCTCACTTGCGAACAAGTCATTCCGGCGAAAGCCGGAATCCAGGCGAGGGAGCTGATTTCTCTGGATTCCGGCTTTCGCCGGAATAACGGAAAAAAACTGGCTGAAGATTAGTGGTAATCAGATATTTTTATGATCTCAGACAAACAGACCGTCAGGTCCGCCACATAAAAAAAAGCAGGTTGGTCCAATTGGTCCAACCTGCTCATGCGATTCCTCGCCGTACTCCGTTTCAGTATCGTAATCAGTAGCTGGGACGCCGACGCTTCTTGTCTTTCTTCTTCACTTCGGCCTGATTCACCTTCAACTCTCGATTTTTGAGCATGGTCTTGTTCAGGGCTTTGATCGCCTTATCCGCCTCGGAATTGTTGGGCATCTCGATAAAACCAAACCCCTTGGACTGCCCGGAAAACCGATCCTTGACCAGACTGATGCTGGCGACTTCACCATACTCGGAAAAAATCTCTTTCAGCTCTTCTTCGGTGACGCCGAAAGCAAGATTGCCGATATACATATTCATTGATACATCCTCCCTCATGTGCATACATAACAACCGCTATCAAAAAACCCAACGCACAGAATTGGCGGATAGCGCCCCGGCCAACGATTGGCCCATCAGGAGAAGTGCAAAAAAATTAAGGGACCGGTGCGCGGTCCCTCTTCACACATCTTCAGGTAATCTCACAGGGGGTGCCGGCGCCTCAAAAAAAGAGAACACAGCCGGAACCGAATAAGCCTTATAGCACGGTTTGGGGGAAACACTCAAGCTATTTAACGATTTTCCACATAATGACAAGCAGTTACGAAGAGGACCCCAGCCAGTGTGCTAACAGCTTGCGCAACAGCTCTTTTTTCACCGGCTTGGCAAGATAGTCGTCCATGCCCGCATCCAGACATTTCTGCCGATCTCCTTCCATGGCGTTGGCGGTCATGGCAATGATGGGCAGCCGCTTGTCTCCCGGGGACTCTTGGCTCCGGAATGCTTTCGTCGCCTCATAGCCGTCCAGCACCGGCATCTGGCAATCCATGAGCACCAGATCGTACTGTTTCGCTGCCAGGGCCGATAACGCCTTTTCCCCATCCTCGGCAAGATCGACGGTCAACCCCATGGCGGTAAGCATCTTGCTGGCCACCATCTGATTGACCTTGTTGTCTTCCACCAGCAGCACTTGGCCTGCCAAAACACCCTCGAATTGCGTTGCCGCTTCTTTCTTCTCCTCGGTTTCCGCAGGCACGGTCGCCACAGAAAAATCCAACTCGCACCAGAACATGGAACCTTTGCCGGACGCGCTCTCCACCCCGATTTTGCCGCCCATCATCAGGACAAGCTGACGGACAATGGCAAGCCCCAGCCCGGTGCCGCCGTATTTCCTGGTGGTGGAACCATCCGCCTGGGTAAAGCTCTGGAACA
>JAHJTI010000129.1 GCA_018829945.1 Pseudomonadota bacterium
TAAATCCGTTCGTCCTGAGCCTGTCGAAGGACCGCTGTACCCAAACGAAGAACCGCCGCACCCAAACAATCAGCTTGCCGCAAATACCCGGGGACCCATGGAAAGAAAAAACTCGGTACTCATCCAACCCCAACAGGCAGGTCAGAAACTCCTCGATTTCATCAGCCAACGCTTCACCTACCGCAGCCGGGAGGAATGGCAGGCAGAACTCGCAGCCCACCGCTTCCTCTTAAACGATACCGAACCACAGAGTGATGCCATCCTGGCCCAGGGCGATCGCCTCGTCTACCTGATGCCCCCCCTGGTCGAACCGCCGGTGGATGCGAACTACACCGTGCTCCACGAAGACGATGACCTGCTGGTGATCAACAAGCCAGCTCCCCTGCCCTGCCACCCCGGCGGACGCTTCTTCACCCATACCCTCTGGGCGCTGCTCAAGGAAAAGCACGGCTTGGACAATCCGCGCCTCGTCAACCGGCTGGATCGGGAGACCTCCGGCATCGTATTGGTGGCAAAAAACAAAACCGCCGCCCGCCTTTGCCAGGAGCAGTTCGCCCAACACCGGGTGGAGAAGGTCTATCTCGTGCTGGTAGAAGGGAATTTCCCGGATACCCCGACTGAAGTGGAAGTCGCTGGCTGGCTGGGGACGGACCCGGACAGCGCAATTCGCAAGAAGATGCGATTCTATCCAGAGCAAACGAATGCGCCGCCCGGAGCCGCAGAATCCAGCACTACCTTTCGCCGGATCTCCACCACCAGCAACAACGCCGACCTAACCCTGCTGGAAGCACGGCCACATACCGGCCGTTGCCATCAGATCCGGGCCAGCCTGTTGCACTTGGGCTTTCCGGTGGTGGGCGACAAACTCTATGGCGTGGATGAGCAGCTTTTCCTACGTTTTAAAGAAGACCGCCTGAGCGCCGCCGACCACGCCCGACTCCGCATCCCCCGCCAGGCTCTGCATGCGGCGAGCTTGCGGATCAGCCACCCGACAAGCGGTAAGAAGTTGAACTTTTCGGCCCCATTGCCGCCAACGCTTCAAAGTTTATTGGAATAAACAGCGACTTTCTTCCTTCCATATTTCACACAATTTCAGACACTATCACAGCACGGCAAAACCAGGCCCCAAACAACCGGCGAGTGCCTACATTCATCCCCGGATTGTAACGGCCCGCACCCTTGCCTCTTCCCTGCATAACTCTCTGTCCTGAAAGAATAAATTCCTTGTGTTGCTCCTTGTTGTCAGGTAGACAGATAACATCCCGACTATTTTTAGCCGGAATTATATAGCTAGCTATATAACACCCCCATACGGGGTGGATATGTAGCTATTTAAGCAAAAAAATGCACAAAAACTCGACCAGAAGAGTCATTTTAATGGTTAGGGAGTGACGTGGAGATTTCAATTCGAGCTAGCTCGATAATAAATATGTTAGAGGCCATTAAAAAGATATGAGTGGTTATATAAAATTCAGATGGGGTTTAATGCTCCTTCGTAAAAAATTAAATAAAAATGAGAAGGCATATAAAGCTCTTCTCGATGAGGCACGTAGGGGGAAAAAAAGTCGAGACGATATCGAGGCAATAAACAGCGAGGCATCACACTTTTATTTCTCAGTAAGGGAAGAGATACAATTACTTATTACAAAATACTACATTGAGCTTTCTGACAAGTTGCTCATTCCACTTCCTGAAAGATCTGACGAACAAATGTGGGAAGAATGTATTTATGTGTCAACGAGAAAAATTTTAACTACTGAAGGGATTATCTATTTCAGAAGTAAAATTAGGCAAGAACACAAAGAAAAAATTGACCTCTATCTTCCTTTTGTTACCGCTGCCATTGGGATAATAGGTGCTATCACTGGGTTAGTTGCTGTACTAACAAAATAAAAAAACCTCTAACAAAACACTTCAGTCGGAAAATCAGGCCTGCGGCCTATTTTCCGCTAAGTTCGGTCGTTATGTTTTCTGAGAGTTATTACCCGCAGACATGAAACAATCACCAGAAGAAATTATAAAGTTATTTCACAACAAACTTAGCTCTGGTCGATTAAGAAAAATTAATCATTCACAAAGTGAAGAAATTGAGGAGCTGTATTTTCAAATTCTTGAAAATCTCATAACGGATTATCCAACCTACCGAAAAACCCTCTCAACATTTTTAGGGTCTTTAGAGGATAATGATGCGGTGGCATATTCAGCATCTATTTTTTTTAGGCTATATGAAGCCCTTATCACTTCAAAATTGATAGATAAATTAGACCTGTCAATATTTAATGAAAAAGCCACAGATAAAACACTCGATAAATTCTTCAACCAATTTGAGGAATGCTTGAAATCAAATGAAACCTATAGAATGTCAGAGTTTAATTTCAATCCAGATAACCTTTCAAATCAAGAAGTGAAAGAAATCGTATCTTTCTTGGTTGATTACATACAAGGTGACTCTAAATCTATAGAATGGAGTGAAGAGCAAGCTCAACGCAACTTACTTCAATTAGCTATTCTCAAGTCTTTACTAGATTCTTTAAACCAATCAGAATATTTTTATTTCGTTTTAAGCATGTTTCTGGATCGATTGAATTCCTCTGAATATTTCCAAGCAGCAAGAGATATAGCAGAGGAATCTGTATTTTCATCATTTAAAGATGGTATGCCTGATCTAGGTTTTCTGAACTCTTACAACTGTTATTCAAGACAAGGAAGTGTTCATGCCGCAATACTCTATGCTAATTTAAGTTTGTACTGTGCTCACCGTTACAAAAAACCCATCCTTGACAAATATTTTAAAGGGATGATTTGGGAATCTATTAAATGTTTTCGTGACACAGGATTGTATCCTTTAGCCATAGAAATCTATAAAGATATTCCCAAAAACATAAAATTTAATGATTATGAAAGAAGAGCTATTGATTGTACTTATTTTTTATGCCTCATAAAAACAAAAAAGGACAATAAAGTACCTAATCAAATTTTAAATTATTTACATAAAGAGCGAGAAGCAATTTTTCGTGCAGGAATCCACGAAGCTATTCCATGGTTATTAATGTTGCATAACGTCAAAAGGATTTATCCAGATTCCGATTTCTCAGAAACAGGCCTAGGATTCTACATTAATGTTTTAGAAACAATAGTTCCAAAGGAATCAGTCAATAAACAAATTGATATCATTTATGGTAAATCTAACAAAAATAAAGATTATTTAAAATTATCCATTTTAAAGCTTAATGACACTAGAAGTAAAAACGACATCGTATATGACAATGAGAGAGCTCTGACAATTGCAAACAGGATGATTGAAGATAGCTTTGATGAACAGGACGAAGAAGCAGTTTTGTTGGCCATGATGTTGAAATCTGACTTTAGCCTGATTTTCCAGCCGAAGCATACAAGTATAGTTACACCCTTTAAACTACCATCCAGTGACCTTGAAAATTTCCATTCTTTATATGCAGAACATGAGAAACTGAAACAAGACCTTCGTCTTTCTAAACAAGAAATGATAGTCTGGCTTGCAGTGACGGAGGGCAAAGTTTTTCAACTATCTCTAATTAATGAAAAATTTGTTTTTTCGCATTTAACTTCTTTTAAATGGGACAATTTTCACAAATTAAAAATATCAAACTACTTTTCGGGATTGTCTTTTGATGAAACAAAAAAAGACCATTTCGGGGTAAGGAATGTTTTTCCAGAAGAACATCTTCTGAACGCAGAAAAAATTAAAAATAAA
Source organism: Pseudomonadota bacterium (assembly GCA_018829945.1). Lineage (GTDB taxonomy): Bacteria > Desulfobacterota > Desulfobulbia > Desulfobulbales > Desulfurivibrionaceae > Thiovibrio. The sequence continues at coordinate 3,734 of JAHJTI010000129.1, forward strand.
ATTGATTTTAGCAGATTGTCAGCAACAAAAAAATCATGTTCCGTTTTGGTTGTAAAAGATATGGAATTGGCCAAGTTCCCCCATAATCTCATCCTTGATGAGTGTGGTGATTTCATTCATCAGACTAAGCCTATTGCGAATATACTTTCAACGGAATGGTATCTTTCAAACAAAGACGATAAAGAAATTAACAATGATTTCACCAAATCAATTTGGATACCTACAGAGTCTGGTGATTTTACATTAAATATGCTTTTTTCCTCTTTGGAGGCTGAGCTAAACAAGCAGAAGTTCAACATATTCAATGATATTGAAATTATATCTCCAATATCATCTGAGCTAAATATAGTATGTTCGCATGGAGATAAGGATATTGCCACCAACGAAATGTTACATTATGGCGATAACCATCTGAGTAATATAGAAAAAGTTCTTGGCAAGGGGAAGATCCTGATTTTCTTTGTTTGTCACTCAGGGTCATATAAAGATGAATATTTTAGAAATGATATTAGTTCTATCGTTAAAACATATATTTCCCTCGGCTACAAAGCAGTTATTGCCCCTTTTTGGTCTTTGCAGGTTAACATCCCCGCAATATGGTTAAAATCGTTTATTTCCTCTATGAACGAAGGGGGGTCAATTAACAATGCAGTGTTTATGGCGAATCAAGCAGTCTTTCACGAATACAAGACGCCTGTTGCGTGGGCATGTATGCACCTATATGGTAATCCTTACTTGTCAATAAATGAAAATAATTGAATATTGAAATCACATAACAATTTAGTACAGTGGACCGAAGAGGTTCAGTGGCCTAGACGGGCAAGCACCGGGCGCGCCACTGACCAAGACGTTACAAAACTAAACAAGAGAAACAGAAACGGGAACAAAACCTATGTCAAAAGATGACACCAAAGAAGCAGTCACAACCGATGAACTTATAATGGCACAAATGATTCGGCTTGATGCTATCGCACAGTTGCTTATTGAGAAGGGGATTCTTTCAGAGGAAGAGTTTTACACCAAGCTGAAGAACGTCCAGGCACAGTATCAGAATGTTTCGGAGACTTGAAAATGTGCTATGTTTTGGTGCTCACTCTGAAGTACAAGTACTTTGGAGGCCCATATAATAATATAGTGGAACAATTCTTATCCTATAGAATGATTGAAAAAAAGGCTGACGAATCTGAAAGTGGCACCAAAGGAACTTATGCAGACATCTACATTTCTTTATCGCCTCGCAATCGCTTGTTGGGTTGGCGGGGCATCCCTTTTCACTTTTGTCCTTACCCCCACCATTTTCAAATCATATAACCGGGATGTGGCAGGCGGAATTGTCGGAGTTCTTTTCCCAGGATATTTCAAATGGGGGTTGGTTTGCGGAGTGATTGCTCTTGTTACCCTTTTCTTGTCGTCAACTGCCAAACACAAGACCATCGCCGCTGTCATCATCGCAGTTATGCTTGTCATCACCTCGGTCCAGGCCTTTGTGATTGAGCCCAAGGCAGCGGCATTAAAAAAGGAAATCCCTTCGTTTGAAACCACGTCACAAGACGATCCACTCCGCGTCCAGTTCAGAAAACTTCATGGCGTGTCGGCGGTGAGCAACCTTGCGGTTGTCGGCGGCGGTATTGTTTTGATTATCCTTCTGTAAAAAAACAAGAATATACTTTACTGTTACAGCTGGCCATCAGATGTTTGACAGATCTGAAAGGCAGTTAGAGATTACCGGTATTGGAAAAAATAAATTATAACCAACGAATTATTCTGACCGAGATGAAGAGTTGTGGCCTATTCAGGATAACTCTTTGGGGCGGCAGCTTATCGCATCATGTAGGCCTCATATATCGCTTTATCAACCAAGGAGAAACAACAAATGGCAACTTATGTGGAAAGCACTCTTACAAAAGGGGAGCAGGTGGCGTATCAAGGAAAAGTGAGTCTTTTTTCACTAGCGCCTCTTTTCCTTCTTGGACTAGTGCTCATCTCGGTCTATGGTTTAGGACTTCTGTTTTGGATTGCGGCCGCTATTCGATATTTTACAACTGAGCTAGCAATTACAAACAAGCGCGTTATTGCGAAGTTTGGCCTTATCAGTCGCTCCACCATTGAAATCAACCTTCAAAAAATCGAAAGCATCCAAGTCAACCAAGGAATTCTTGGCCGGATCTTTAATTACGGCTCTATTGTGGTATCGGGTGCGGGCAATCCCCAGGCACCTGTCCCTGGCATCTCTAACCCACTTCAATTTCGCCGCGCGTTCATTGACACACAGGAAACTAATGGGCAACCCCAACCAGTTGCGCAGCCAGCATAGGATTAATAATCACGTCAACTCAGGCTGCCCAACGCCGTAAAGCGAAGCGACTTTGTGCAGCCGGGCACGTAAGCGTTATGTGGTTAAGGATTTGCAGCCATGGATGATATAAAAATTGCTTTAGATGCCATAAATCTCTACCAGACACAATATTCACAGGTAGATAAAATATGGGGCTATTTTAGTGTTGTCACGCTTGCTATTGCGGGGTTTGTTATTGGCAGCGACAAGTCTACCCGTTCGCTGAAAGAACCTTGCGCTATTGTTGCGGCCTATATAATTTTTTGCATTGGCAATCACAAAGCTTTGGTTGCAGGTCAGGAACAACTGGAACAATTTTCAATAATAGCGATAAATCTGGCGAATACAGCTAAGTTGGATGTAAGCGCTTTACAGCCTATCACCCATGAATGGGTCGGATATTTTCACCTGAGTGTAATTTTTGCCGTGTGCATCGGCATAATGACCGTTGCCTGGCTGCGTCAAAAATCACACAAAAAAGAATAGATTGAGGACAGACAAAATGAAAGGATACGGAAAGAAACTGTTCATTGGCTGGGTAGCGTTGGCATCTCTGTTTGTGGGCGGAAGTCTGGCCGCGCAGGAAAACCCGGTTGGCGCGGCTAATCCCAAAGTGTTTTTTGATGTCACCATCGGCGATGCAAAGGCCGGGCGGATCGTGATGGAGCTGTTTGCCGATGTTGCGCCGAAAACAGCGGAAAATTTTCGCCAGTTGGCCACCCATGAGAAGGGATTCGGGTACAAGGGCAGCATCTTTCACCGCATTATTCCCCAGTTCATGCTCCAGGGCGGCGATATCACCAACAGCGACGGCACCGGCGGAAAGTCCATTTACGGCCGTACCTTTGCCGATGAGAACTTCATCCGCAAGCATCTGGAGCCGGGTATGTTATCCATGGCCAATGCCGGACCCAACACCAACGGCTCTCAGTTTTTCATCACCACCGTCAAAACCCCCTGGCTCGACGGCAAGCATGTGGTGTTCGGCAGGGTGATCGAAGGGATGGATGTGGTACGGAAAATTGAAGAGATGGGTTCGCGCAGCGGACGGCCCAAAACAACCGTCACCATCGTAGACTGCGGGCAGATGGGGAAATAAACAAGCCCCACCAATTCTGGAAAACGTGGGATACCTGCGTGAGCAGCACCCGCTTTAAAGACTAACTGGACAGTGACGCAGCAGCGGTGACAGGCGAAGCCCCCTCCGCTGCCGTCTCTTTCTTCTCTGCCTTCTGGGCATACATCCGGGTATCAGCCAACTCCAGCAGCTGATACATAGTGCCGCCCTCGTTCCATTGGGCCAGGCCGTAGCTGAAGGCCAGCGCACATTTCTTGCTCAAACCGTTGTTCACCAGGGCCAGCCTTTCCTCGATCCGCTCGATCAAACGCGCCGCCTCCCCCTCCGTGCAATGGGACAGAATGAGCAGAAATTCGTCCCCCCCCATCCGGCAGGCATAATCTCCGGCACGCGTCTCCCGGACCAACTGGCCGGCAAAGACCTTGAGCATAATGTCGCCCTCGGCATGGCCAAAGGTATCGTTAACCTGCTTCAAGCCATCCAGATCAAGATAACAGATGGTGAGCGGGGTGCGCTCCCTCTGGCTGGCACCAACCTGCTTTTCGAGCAGGGCCAGGGCAGCCCGCCGGTTAAACAGGTTGGTCAAATCATCAATGGCGGCCTGGCGCTCCAACTCCGCCTCCTTGGCCTTCAACTCCTTGAAAATAAGCTGATAGGGCGAGCGAATTCCGGTTTGCACGATGGCCCGATACACCATATAAAAGGAGGCGATCTTGAAGTAATGCCCCACCATATTGGAGAGACCGTAATTGCTGATGTAAAAGGTAAAAGACAGTTCCGAGAGGATGGTGCACACAAGGGAGGCCATGATGTAGCCGAAAACCTGAGGGGAGAAATGCTGCCGATGGCGATAGGCCAACCAGGTAGCCAGGCCGAGAATGGCGCAGATAACGAATTCGCTCCAGATTTTAAAGGGCGTCTGCCCAACCCCTTCGATGAAGCAAATCGGAAATATCCGCCACTGAAAAATCGACAGCAGAATCAGTCCGGTGACCACCGCATAACCGGCCTCAAGCACATAAGGCCGGGACCTTATCCGCCGAGTGACCAGGGAAAACGCAACCAACAGAGTGAGACTTTCCAGAAATCGGGTGGCGATCCACAGTTGATTGGCATAGAAATCATAATCGGTAAAAATTTGCATCCCCTTGAAGGAAAGGGTGTGCATGAGGTCGAGAAAACCGATGAACAGGTAGGCAATGCCCAGGAGATAGAGATAGGAATCCCCCAGATGTTCCCGGGAATTCCAGGCGATGATGAAGATAGCGCCTGCAATGACGATGCTGAAAATCTCGGCCAGACTGTGGAAAAGAAGATAATTATGCAAGCCCACATAATAGAGCGAGGCCAGTCCCGCCACCGTGAGGAGCAACGACAGCCAGCCGGGAACACCACCGGCCGCCGATGCTTCCCCCAGATGTATCGGTGTTTCCTTCTCCACCATCCGCCTCCTCCTGCCTCTGACGCATTGCGTATCGCATCATGTATATCCTAGCGAAGCACGGGACGAGTCACAAGTGGAAACCGTAGCAGCTATGTAAACAGGGGACAGACTTATTATCGTACACTGCGGACAGGTGGGGGAATACGCTCTCCCCCGCCCGCCTGAAATTCCGCAGGAATCAATAGATCATCCCGCCGACATACACCCCTGCGCCGACGAGCAGGTCTTTTGAGGGGACTTTGTAAATATAGGTGGTCTTTTTGGATGGGGAGCTTTTCCCGGGCTTGGGCCACATATAATCCACCCAGCCCTGTCCCTGTCCCTTGGCAATATTGACAAAATGGACGAAGATCGCCTTATCAGTCGCATCGGTGCGCAAAAGTACATGCTCATCCAGGGTGAGTTCCGGCTGCATGGGATGCGCCAGCATTTTTCCCTTCAAGTCCATCAGAAACACGTAGGAATCCTTCCAGACAAAGGGGCCTTTGGGGTCGCCGATCATCTTGACAGCCTCTTCCACTCCTCTGGCATTTATAATTGCCGCTGCTTCATGGGCCTTCTGAACACATTCATCCTTCGTTGCCATCTCCCCGGCAAATACCTGAGAGGAAAAAAGAACGACCGTTGATAGGGCGAGAGCGATAAGTACTCGTTGCATTGTAGATCTCCTTTTTTATTTCTTCCCTGAATGCGCAAACCGAAATGCTTTGTTTACTTGATCCACGGCTTGCCGACCGGCAGAACATCCCTGCCGAAGACCTGGGCATAAATAACATGGGCCATCATGTACCATGCCGAAGCGGCGCAGAGCAGAAGCTCGTATCCCGCGACCTTTGTTAATTCGGGATACCCGAAATGGGCCAGATCAAGCAGGATAAAGCCGATCAGAAGCAAGGTGAAGGTTATGGCCATTGCCCCATGAATCCGCATGGCGGGAATCCAGAGGATAAAGGTGTAGATGGTCCAGCCCACCAGGAACCAGCCCACATCGGTGGTGCTGGCGTGATAGATGTTAAAATGATTGAGGATGAAAATGATTCCCAGGGATATCCAGAAGGCGCCGTAGGAGACAAAAGCACTGTAGCCGAAGTTGTTGCCGCATTTGAATTCCTGAAACCCGGCGAGCATCTGGGCCAGACCGCCGAAGACAAAGGCGAGGGCTACAATGGGCCCGATATCGCACAACCCGATATTGTGCACCTGCAGCAGCATGGTGGTGAGCGCAAACCCTGCAAGGCCGACAACCGCCGGATTGCCTTGGGGTGTTTTTTCGGTATTGGACATGAAATGGACCTCCTGGTGAAAAATAACAGCTCATTAAACATATTGTGTGGAGTACTTTGTGTTCATATACTCCGTTTCAACTCTTGGCATTGACCATATGCAGACAACCGACATTATGGCCCCACAGGCAGCATTCGCTACTGGGTAGTTCTACGCATACGGCCCTGGAAAATAAACTGAAGAAGGATAAATGTCAAAGGCTGTTTAAAGCACCATGATCACATGATGGCTTTTGCTACAGATGAAAGCGAGAAGAACCACTTCGTTATTTTTTTTGGTACGACAAGAGGACTAACCTGCGGACAGGAGAAAAACCCCATGAAAAACAACGATACAAATCAAATAAAAATCTCAGACTGGCTGGACGAAAAGGAAGCAGAGAAAACGGATGTATCTCAAATTATCTTGCCGGAAAATCTCTCTTTTGATGAAGATCCTGATGAAACTATTTTTTTCGAAGAGTTTAAACCGTGCGGATTTCTCTGTACCGACAATCACCCCTTTTCTACGGTGGAGCGCTTTGGACACTGGTATTATAGTAGAGGACAGGACAAGAAGGCAGGTATTCATTCATCAAAAATGAAATGGCGGTTGTTTACAAAGGATAAAGATCTCGCTATCCAAACGGCAAAAACTCACATAGAATAAAATTGCTCCCTCAATAGACCAATCCACCCACCGCCCTTTCCTCGCTCCACTGATTATTTCCTTCTTCCGGGAGAGATGATCGTGAAAAAATGTTCCTTCTGTGCTGAAGAAATTCAAGACGATGCGATACAGAGCAAGCACTGCGGTGAGTTTTTGGATGGTTCCCGCCCAGCAGGGGAAAAACTGCCCTGGTATTTCCGCAAATCCTTTATTGTCATCGCTGTCAGTTGCGTAGGACCTTTGGCCTTGCCCCTGATCTGGTGGCGCCCGCAAACAACCCGGGCATGGAAGATCGGCCTCACCATAGGAATTCTTGTACTCAGTTGGTTCTTGTTCCAAGCCACGATGGAATCCATTCAAATTCTCACAGAGAATTACAAGCTCCTTGAAGGGCTGTAACACTGACAAAGGAAGCAGCATATGCACCCGGTCCAGGAAGCAATTACAGGCACTGAGAAACAAAAGGATTCATCCTCTCCGTATCAAGCACTCGTGCAGTTCTACGCCGCTTTCAACTCCGGCAATATGCAAATGATGTCGGAAAATTGGGCCCAGTCGGACGACATTGCAATGGACAACCCGCTGGGCGGCATCAAGCGTGGCTGGGCTGAAATACAGCAAGTGTATGAGCGTATTTTCAACGGCCCGGCGAAAGTCTACGTCGAATATTTCGACTACACCATCCACGAGACACCGGAGATGTTTTACGCTGTGGGAAGAGAACGGGGATATTTCCGTTTGGCTGACGATGAACTCACGCTTGCCATCCGCACCAGCCGAATTTTCCGGAAAATTGATAATTGCTGGAAGCAGGTCCATCATCATGGCTCAATCGAAGACCCGCAACTGTTGGCGAGGTATCAATCGGCTGTGACGAACAAGAGGCCTTAATCAACTGCCTTTGCAAACACCGGAAGCGTATTCAGCAGCGAACCAAACAGCAATAACTCCACAGGAGATATCATGAAAACGAGTCGCTTATTCGAACCAATCTCCATCGGAAATCTCCATTTTAAAAACAGGATCGCCATGGCGCCCATGACCAGATCCCGGGCCGGAGTTGAGCGGATAGCCAATGAATTGATGGCTGAACATTATCATCAGCGCTCCTCAGCCGGACTTCTGATAACCGAGGCAACCGTGGTGTCGGAGCAGGGCATCGGCTGGCATGATACGCCGGGTATCTACACCGAGGAAATGGTTGCTGGCTGGCGCAAGGTTACCGACACGATCAAGCCCACCGGCGCGCATATGTTCTTGCAGCTCTGGCATTGCGGCCGGGCCTCGCACAGCGATTTCCATGACGGCGAGCTGCCGGTTTCCGCTTCCGCCGTGCCGCTGAACGGCGACTTTATCCACACTCCGCTGGGCAAAAAGCCGTATGAAATTCCCCGCGCCCTGACAGTGCCGGAAATCAAGGCAACCGTGGACGATTACCGCAAGGCCGCAACCAATGCCAAGGCAGCGGGATTTTCCGGGATAGAAGTGCATGGGGCCAACGGGTATCTGATCAATCAATTCCTCGACTCGAAAACCAATCTCCGCGCGGACCAATACGGCGGCAGCCTGGAAAACAGATTCCGTTTTTTCAGGGAAGTGCTTGAAGTGGTGCTGGAGGTCTGGCCCGCCGATCAGGTAGGCGCCCGGATCTCGCCCAACGGGATATTTAACGATATGGGCAGCCCGGATTTCCGGGAAACCTATCTGTACGCGGCCAAGGAACTCGACACATTCAATCTCGGCTATGTGCATATCATGGACGGGCTAGCCTTTGGCTTCCACAACAAGGGCGAGCCCATGACCCTGGCGGAGTTCCGGCCGATTATCCGGAGTAGGATCATCGCCAACTGCGGCTACACCCAAGAACTCGCCGAACAGCGGTTGGCCGAAGGCACTGCGGACATGATCGCCTTTGGCCGTCCTTTCATCACCAATCCCGACCTGCCGGAACGCTTCAGGAACAACTACCCGCTCAACCCGGCCGAGGACATGACCCTGTGGTATACTGCAGGAGCCGAGGGTTACACGGATTATCCGCCGTATACATAACGAGAAATGGGACCAGATTTATACTTTTCCGGAGGATGCCCACATGAAAAAACATTTGCCGATTGCCCTCGCAACACTGATTATTTTTACCTGCGCCCCAAGTCTCGCACAGGCAGAAGGCTCCTGGCTGGACACAGGGACCAGTATTTTCAACACCTTGAGCACAGGAACTGCACCACAAACAGGGGTACAGCCCAGCAATAGCGAAATCGGTGGCGCCTTTAAAGATGCCCTGAGCATTGGCGCTAAAAACGTAGTGAATCAATTGGGCGTCACGGATGGTTTTAACGGTGACCCATCGATCCACATCCCCTTGCCCGGAGAATTGAACACCGTAAAAACCATGCTCGCCAAGATCGGGATGTCGCAATCGATTGACGATCTCGAACTCAAGCTGAATCGAGCGGCCGAAGCGGCAACGCCGAAAGCCAAGTCTCTTTTCCTGCAGGCCATCAAGGATATGTCCTTTGACGACATCAAAAAAATTTATGAAGGGCCTGAAGATTCGGCGACACAATATTTCAGGAGCAAGATGACTCCTTCCTTGAAAAAGGAAATGCAGCCCATCGTCGAAAAGAGTCTCTCGCAGGTAGGCGCGATCCAATCCTACGATGCGGCCATGGGCCAATATAAAGCCCTGCCCTTTGTCCCGGATGTACAGGCAGATCTGACCGAACACGTTCTCCAGAAAGGACTGGACGGGATATTCTATTATATCGCCAAGGAAGAGGCCGCAATCCGCAAAGACCCGGTAAAACAAACAACCGCATTGTTGAAAAAGGTTTTTGGCGGGAAATAGGACACACTCCGATGGCAAAGCACGTCTGCCCCTGGTGGCTGGCCTATACCTTTGACAACCCGTTGCGGCGGATATTCCACAAGCCGGAAGAGATATTCAAGCCGTATCTCCATGAGGGAATGATCGCCGTCGATCTGGGCTGCGGTATGGGGTATTTCTCCATCGGCATGGCCAAGCTGGTTGGCGAAAGCGGGAAAATACTCTCCGTCGATCTGCAAGAGAAGATGCTGGATACCCTGATGCACCGGGCCGGAAAAGCGGGGGTCGCCCACCGCATCATCCCCCGGTTGTGCGCGGAGGACAACATCACCGTCCACGAAGCGGTTGATTTCGCCCTGGCCTTCTGGATGGCCCACGAAACCCCGGACGAATCACGCTTTTTTACCCAGACCCATGCGGCCCTGAAAAAATCCGCCAAGCTCCTTCTGGCAGAGCCCAAAGGGCATGTCACCACAGCCGAATTCAAAACAACTCTGGCCATCGCCGGAAAAGCAGGCTTGACCTGGATTGATTCGCCTGTGATATCCTTGAGCCATGCGGCTCTGCTTGAGAAGCGCTGAGCCCATTCCCGCACTGGAGGAAAAAACCATGCCCCGATTCGGCGCCCACATGTCCATCAGCGGCGGTATCGCCCTGGCCTTTGACCGGTTGGCCGAGGTGGAAGGCGAGGCGTTGCAGATTTTCACCGCCAACCAGCGGCAATGGCAGCCAAAAACCCCAAGCCCGGCTGAGATCGAGGACTTCAAGGGGCGACGATGCCAGACCCCGAAAATTCCGGTTGCCTCCCACGATTCGTATCTCATCAATCTCGCCTCGTCCAAAGAGGAAACGGCGAGCAAGTCCATCAAGGCCTTTGCCGACGAGTTGCGTCGCTGCGCGGCCCTGACCATCGAATATCTGGTTATCCATCCCGGCTCCCATCTCGGCGAAGGAGTAAAAGCAGGGTTGAAACGATTCACCGCCAACCTCGACCAGGCCATCAGCCAGGCCGATACCAGCCGCCAGGTCATGGTGCTCCTTGAGACCACTGCCGGACAGGGCACCAACCTGGGAGCGAGCTTCGAGGAGCTGGCAGCGATCATCGCCGCTTCCGCCCATCCGAAGCAGCTTGGCGTCTGCTACGACACCTGCCATACCTTCGCTGCGGGGTATGATATCCGCACCCCCAAAGCCTATGCCAAAACCATGGGCGAATTTGACCGGGTTATCGGCTTGGAGCACCTCAAGTTCTTCCACCTCAACGATGCGAGCAAGGGACTGGGCAGCCGGATCGACCGCCACACCCATATCGGCCAGGGCGAGATCACTGTGGAAGGCTTCCGCAACCTGATCAACGACCCGCGCTTCAGCAATCATCCCATGGTATTGGAAACTCCAAAATCAGACGATCTCCACGAAGACCGGGAAAACCTGAAAGTGCTGCGGAGCCTGCTCAAATAAGGCTCTTTCAATAAGCCGTGGATTTTGTCTTGCCATACAAGATGGTATGATGAGGACAATTCCGCTTGTTGCGCCCTGATACACAAATAAGGAGATACGATATGGCCCCTCGCTTACAAAACATCACGATTGCCGGCCTGGTGGGCTTTCTTTTCCTTTTTCAGACACAGGCTCAAGCGGCAACAATCGAATACGATCTTGCCATCTCGCAACAGGAACTCAACATTACGGGAACCCCCGCATGGGGCATGACCGTTAACGGAGGCATCCCAGGGCCGACCTTGCGTTTCAAGGAAGGCGACTTCGCCCGCATCCGCGTCAAAAACACAATGGACGTGGACACTTCCATCCATTGGCACGGTTTGCTCGTTCCTCCCGGCATGGACGGAGTTCCCAATATCAGCTTCCCGCCCATCAGTCCCGGCTCGACATTCACCTATGAGTTTCCCATTCGCCAGAGCGGGACGTACTGGTATCACTCTCACACCAGTTTGCAGGAACAAAGCGGTGTTTACGGTTCCATCGTTATCGAACCCGGTCACCCTGGGGAAAAAACCGATCAGGACCATGTTGTCCTGCTCTCCGACTGGACCGATCAGGACCCGCACGAAATAAACCGAACACTCAAACGCGGCAGTGAGTGGTTCGCCATCGAAAAAGGCAGCGCCCAGAGCATCTTCGGCGCCGCCCGCCTCGGCATGCTCGGCGACTACTTCAAGCGTGAACTCCAGCGCATGCCGTCCATGGATATCGCGGACGTGGCCTATGACCGTTTCCTGGCCAACGGCAAGCCTGAATCAACGCTTTCGGCCAAGCCCCATGAAACGGTGCGCTTACGGATCATCGACGGCTCGGCCACCACCTATTTCCACCTGGAATTCGCCGGCGGGCCCATGACCATTATCGCTGCCGACGGCCAGGACGTGGAGCCGGTCAAGGAAAACCGCTTTCTCATTGCCGTGGCGGAAACCTATGACGTACTCGTCCAGGTGCCCGCTTCCGGGGCATATGAGTTCAGGGCCACCGCGCACGACGGTTCCGGCTACGCCTCGGTCTGGATCGGCTCCGGCGAACGCCGCCCTGCCGACAATGTGCCCAGGCCGAACCTCTATCACGCCATGGGCCACATCGACATGAAACAAATCTTTGCCCTCACTCCTGCGGGAACCATGGGGATGCCCGATCACATGGTGGAGTCCGGCACATTCGATCAACCGGGAATGATGGGTATGGGGTCAATGGATATGAGTTCCGAACCGGGCATGGGTAGCATGAGCCACGGAACACAACCGCCCAAAGCCGATATGAGCATGAGGGATCACACACCCTCTCCCGCAGGAGCCATGGAAACGGACGGTCACAAGGCTGCTACCGGCTCGCCTGATCATTCCGGCATGATGGGCATGGGTTCTATGGAGATGAATGCCGCGCCCGATATGGGAATCATGGACCACGGCGCAAGTTCTTCAACGGCTGAAATGACCGGTATGGATCATGCAACTTCCCCCGGCATGGCAGATGACAAGCACTCCATGCCGATGGAGCCCCAGACCTCGCGGTTCGGCAAGAAATACGGCACTGATTTTCGTTTTCTCGCAGCCGACGTCTCCGCATCCGAAAACCTGGCCGTTGACGGCATGGACGCAAGCCGCCCGTGGGCTCCTTACCCGCAACTGCGGGCCACAAAACCCACCACCCTTCCCGCCGGAAGATCCGTACGGGAAATCCGCCTCACCCTTGACGGCGACATGGAACGGTACGTCTGGTTCCTCAACAACATCGCGCTTTCAGAAAGCGATTCGATTCGCATCCGCAAAGATGAGGTGGTGCGCTTTATCATGATCAACCGAACCATGATGCACCATCCCATGCACCTTCATGGGCATTTCTTCCGGGTGCTCAACGGCCAGGGAGAATTTTCTCCGCTGAAACACACGGTTGACGTAGCCCCCATGTCAACAACCGTCTTCGAGTTCGAGGCAAACGAACTGGGCGACTGGTTCTTCCACTGTCATCTACTCTATCACATGAAAGCAGGCATGGCCCGTCTCGTCCACTACGAGGAATATGCTCCCACCCCGGAAGTCGCCGCCATTCGCCCCGCACTTTACAAGGATCTCTGGTATGCCTGGGGGCAGGCTAATCTTCTCAGCAACATGGCCGAGGCCTCTCTGACCCTGGCAAATACACGCAATATCTTTTCCCTGGATTGGGAAACGGGATGGGTAAAAGTCGAAGACACGGAATCGGAAGGAATCCTCACCTATGACCGCTATATA
>JAHJTI010000319.1 GCA_018829945.1 Pseudomonadota bacterium
AACGGGTCAGCTCCAGGGAGGAGATCTCCCCTGAACTTAGGAGCTTCTGCAAGGCATGAATGGTTAAGGCGTGGAGTTCCATAGATACAGTACCGCTGCTCATTCTAAATTGTTGTTTTCAAGGATATCTGCCGCCGCGGAGAGCGCTAATAAAAACGGACCCCGGAAAGGAGGTCCGTAACGGACAGGAAACATAGCCCCGGTCGCAGAGTCTGAAGTCCCTAGATAACCCTGGGCACCACGAAGGCCTCGCCGTTCTGCAATGGGCCGTTGGCCAAAGCTTCCTGCTGGGGCAGGGATTTGCGGGTTTCGTCTTCGCGAAAGGCGTTCCGGAGATCCAGGGCATGGGTTGTGGGCTGAACGCCGCTGGTGTCCAACTCGCCCAGTTTTTCCACATAGCTCAGAATGGTGTCCAATTGCAGGGTGGTTTTTTCCACCTCTGCCTCCGACAGCGAAAGCCTCGCCAGCTTGGCGACATATCGTACTTCTTCCGGGGTGATTTTCATGCCTTGTTTTGTAACGCATTCAGCCGGGCAAGTCAATGCCTGATAGGCTTGTAACAACAACCCTTCGACAGGCTCAGGGTAAAAGGACATTGTCTTGACGCCTTGACACTCCGTTCGTGCTGAGTCCTTCGGCAAACTCAGGAGAGCCCTGTCGACGCACTTGGGTGAAGTCCGCGTTCAATAATTTCTTGGCTGGATTCGGCCCTTTCGAAGCGGAGCGAAGAGAGGGTCAGTGTGCGCCCGCTTTTTCCTGGCCCTCGAGAACCTCGATAAAGACCCGCACCACCTCGGGGTCAAACTGGCTTCCCGCGCAACGGTGCATCTCTGCAATGGCCTCTTTGATTTCAAGGTTCTGCTTGTAGCTGCGTTTGGAGGTCATGGCGTCGTAGCTGTCCGCCACGGTGATGATTTTGGTCAACAGGTTAGCTCATCGCCCCCCAGTCCATCGGGATACCCTTTGCCGTCCATGCGCTCGTGGTGGTGCCGGACAATGAACAGTTCATCCTGCATGAAGGCCAGGGGCTTGATGATGTTGGCCCCGATCTCCGGGTGTTTTTTCATGAGGAGCCATTCCTCATCGGAAAGCGGCCCCGGTTTGCGGATATAGTTGACATCCACCACCAGTTTGCCGATGTCGTGTACCTTGCAGGCCCGATCCAGTACGGTCAGCTCTTCCTCGCCCAGTCGCAAAGCCTTGCCGATGCTCATGGCGTGCAGAGTGACCCGGGTGGTGTGCCCTGCGGTGTACATGTCTTTTTCTTCCAGAGCGGTCTGCAGGGTGAGCATGGTGTTCAGGGTGGAGACTTCCAGGTTCTCGTTGTATTCTTCGAGCAATCTGTTCTTTTTCGCCAGCTCTTTGGTTTTGCTGCGCACCTCGGTTTCCAGGTTTTCCTTGTAGGCCCTTTCCTGGAGCACGTACATCCGTTTTTCAATGGCCCGCTTGATCTTGATGTTGAAGATGTCCAGATCTTCGATGGGCTTGGGGATGAAATCGTAGGCTCCCAGGTTGATGGCTTTGACCGCGTATTCCATGGAGCCGGCGCCGGTGAGGAAGATCACCGGAATCCCGTAATTGCGCTCGTTGATGAGCTTGAGGGTTTCAAATCCGTCCATGCCGGGCATGTTGATGTCGAGGATGATGAGGTCGAAATCCGCGGTCAGGGCCTCTATGGCCTCTTCGCCGCTGGCGCAGGCCACAACCGTGTGGCCGAACATGGAGAGGATTTTGTTGACGGCCTCTCGAACCAGGGTGTCGTCGTCCGCTATGAGAATTTTTGCTTGTGCCATGGTGAAGATCTCTAGCCTGAAATAAGTCTGCGCACACGGTCGTGACCCGAAAAGGGCCGCAACCACCTTTTTTTATAACACAGAGTTTCCCCTAAAAAGTCCAGTATTTTTTTGCTACCGCTATGGCGGCATCCAGTGAAGGCAGGGGCCTTTTTGCCACGGCCATGGCCGCAAAGGCCTCTGGTTGCATCCCCCCTTCCCCGCTCAATTCGTGAAGGCTTGCCAGCACCCCCTCGGCAAGACCCTGCAGATAGTAGCCTCCTTCCAGCGCCAGAACCAGTCGGCCATCGCAGAGTTCCGCGGCCAGATCGACCATAATTTTGGTCATGTAGGCGAATCCTGCTGTGGTGACAGCCATACCGCCAAGGGGGTCGGAGATATGGCTGTCATACCCCGCGGATACCATGATGCAATCAGGCCTGTACTGGCGGGCAACCGGGGCAATAAGCTCGTTCATGATCCGGGCAAAGTCCTGATCACCCTGGCCGCCGGGCAGCGGCACATTGAGGGTGAAGCCTTCGCCTTTGCCGACGCCGGTTTCCCCGAGGCTTCCGGTTCCGGGGTAGTGCGGGTATTGATGGGTGGAGCAGTAAAGAACCTGATCGGTGTCGTAAAAGGAATGCTGGGTGCCGTTGCCGTGGTGCAGGTCCCAGTCGAGGATCAGGATGCGCTTCATTCCGAGATGTTTCAACCCATAGCGGGCGCCGATGGCGATATTGTTGAACAGGCAGAAGCCTCGTGATTGATCCGCTTCGGCATGGTGTCCCGGCGGGCGAACCAGCGCTACGGCGTTGTCCGCTTTGCCTTCGGCCACCAGCTTGAGGCCGGTGATCACCGCGCCCGCGGCCAGGACCGCGGCATCGTATGATCGTGGTGAGGTGTAGGTGTCCGGATCAAGCACGTCGAATTGTTTGCCTGCCGTCTCGGCCACCCGCCGGATGTGTTCGGGGGTATGGTTTAAGGCCAGATCGTCGTAATCGGCAGGCTCGCATTCGGCAAAGAAAAAGGCCTTAACCTCCTCCGGCCGGGCAAGGGCCCGGTAAACGGCGATAAGGCGCTCCGGACTTTCAATATGGTCAAAGCCAGGATCATGTTCAAGAAAGAGCGGGTCTTTCAGGACTGCGGTTTTTCGGGGCATTTTGTTGTTCTCCTCACTGCAATGGTGCGGGTTTCGGTGATAAGATAGTCGAGTTGCTCATCGTGTTTTTCCAGGGGCACTGACTCAACGAGTTGGAGATCAAAGGCCAGACCGATACGCAGGGCTTGCGGCGCCGCTGTTTGTAAAAAACGGTCGTAAAAGCCTCCTCCGTAACCCAGTCGCCCTCCCTGGGCGTCAAAAACACTGCCGGGCGTCACCACCACCTCGATGGACGCAGGGTCCACCTGAGGCAGGGTTTTCAGCGGTTCTAAAATGTTGCAATAGCCCGGCGTAAGATCACGCTCCGGATCGGTGACGGCATAAGGCAGCAGCCGATGCTCCGCGGGCAGGGTCAAAGGAACGCTCACGACTACGCCTCTGCTCAGGCAATTGGCGATGAGCGGCAGAGTCTCCACTTCGCTCCGGAAGCTGACATAGGCAAAAACATTGCGGGCTCCGAGAAACTCCGGCAGAGCCAGGAGGTGTTCCGTAATGATTCGGCTTTTCCGCTGTCTCTCTTCCGCAGGCAGACTGTCCCGGGCGGTCAGGATTTGTGTGCGCAGGGCGGTTCGTTCTTTTGCCATTGC